>JAJXTJ010000080.1 GCA_021783895.1 Pseudomonadota bacterium
ATGACCCTGATCTCCCGCATTCTGGGTTTTCTGCGCGATACCATCATCGCCCGTGTGTTCGGCGCGGGACTGTATTCCGATGCATTTTTCGTCGCCTTCAAGATTCCCAACCTGCTGCGGCGGTTATTCGCCGAGGGCGCGTTTTCCCAGGCGTTCGTGCCTATCCTGGCGGAATACAAAACCCGCTGCAGCCACGACGAAACGCGCGACTTGGTGGACCATGTCGCAACGCTGCTCGGCCTGATCCTTCTGATCGTCTCCGCCGTTGGCATGCTTGCTGCGCCGTTCGTGATTTATCTGAGTGCGCCGGGTTTTTCGGCCACGCCGGAGAAATTCGCGCTGACCGTCACCTTGCTGCGCCTGATGTTTCCGTACATCTTTTTCATTTCGCTGGTTTCGCTCGCCGGCGGCATCCTCAACACCTACAGCAAGTTTTCCATTCCGGCCTTCACCCCAGTGCTGCTCAACCTGTCCTTTATCGGCTGCGCGCTGTGGCTGGCGCCGTATTTTGACCCGCCGATACTGGCGCTGGGCATCGCGGTGCTGCTCGGCGGCCTGCTCCAGCTCAGCTTCCAGCTTCCCTACCTGGCGAAGCTCGGACTGCTGCCGCGCTTCCGCCTGAAACTCAGCGACGAAGGGGTATGGCGGATTCTGAAGTTGATGGGACCTGCGGTTTTCGGCGTATCGATCAGCCAGATCAGCCTGCTGATCAACACCATTTTCGCCTCGTTCCTGGCCACCGGCAGCATTTCCTGGCTGTATTACGCCGACCGCCTGATGGAATTCCCCTCTGCCTTGCTGGGCGTGGCGCTGGGCACGATTCTCCTGCCCAGTCTGGCCAAGCACTATGCCGATGCATCCCCCGTCGAATATTCCCGCCTGCTCGACTGGGGCTTGCGCCTGACCCTGATGCTCGCGCTGCCCGCTGCGCTGGCGCTGGCGATCCTGTCGGTACCGTTGATCTCCACGCTGTTTTTCTATGGCAAGTTCACGCTCACCGACCTGTGGATGACGCGCGAGGCGCTGCTGGCCTACAGCATCGGGCTGCTCGGCCTGATCATGGTGAAGGTGCTGGCGCCGGGGTTCTATGCCCGGCAAAACATCAAAACACCGGTCAAGATTGCGCTCTTCACCCTGTTCGCGACGCAGATGATGAATCTCGCTTTCGTCTGGCAGCTCAAACATGCCGGGCTGGCGCTGTCCATCGGCCTGGGGGCGTGTCTCAACGCCGGCCTGCTGTTCTACCACCTGCGCCAGCACGATATTTATCACCCCCAGCCGGGCTGGCTGAAATTTTTCATGCAAGTAGCGGCTGCTCTGGCGGTAATGGGAGGGGTGCTGTGGTTCGCCATGGGCGCTGAAGAGGTCTGGCTCAAGGGCGGCATCGTATCCCGCGCAGTACACTTGAGCTGGACCGTCGCAGCCGGTGCCTCTGCCTATTTTACCGCGCTGACCCTGTTTGGCGTAAGGATCAAGGATTTCATCCGCCACGGCGCGAAGTAGCTGTTATAATTTAGACTTTTTCAAATCCGGCTATGTTGATTTACCGCGGAACGCCCGCCCAGCCTCTTTCACCGGTCGCGCTCACCATCGGAAATTTCGATGGCGTGCATATTGGCCACCGCGCCATGCTTGCCCGCCTCACGCAGGCAGCTCGGGAGCGCGGACTGTCGCCCTGCGTGATGACCTTCGAGCCGCATCCGCGCGAATTTTTTACCCCGGATCAGGCACCGGCGCGCCTTTCCAACCTGCGCGAAAAGTTGGAGCTGTTCGAGAGATTCGGCGTGGAGCGGGTTTTTATTTTGCGCTTCAACAAACGCTTCGCACAGGTCAGTGCAGAGGATTTTATCGGTCGCATCCTGCACCATGGCTTGCAGGTGCGCTGGGTGCTGGTGGGGGATGACTTCCGCTTCGGCGCCAGGCGCGCCGGCGATTTCGCCATGTTGCAGCAAGCCGGGAAGCAATACGGTTTCGAGGTGGAGGCCATGGACAGCGTGACCGTGGCCGGTCAGCGCGCATCCAGCACCGCCGTGCGCGAGGCGCTGGCGAAAGGCGATCTTGCTCTTGCCGAGCGCGTCCTCGGCCGTCATTACAGCATCAGCGGCAGGGTGGTGCATGGCGCAAGCCTGGGGCGCAAGATCGGGTACCCCACCGCCAACATCCAGATGAAGCACAACAAGCCGCCGCTGGCGGGTATCTTCGCGGTCAAGGTCCACGGGGTCGGCGACAAGCCGTTGCCGGGCGCGGCCAGCCTGGGCGTGCGACCGACCATTAACGACAAAGGCAAGGCCACGCTGGAAGTGTTCCTGTTCGACTTCGACGGCGACCTTTACAACAAGCACCTGCACGTGGAATTCCTGCTCAAGCTGCGCGACGAGATGAAGTTCCCCAACTTCGAGGCGCTGACCGCGCAGATCGCGGCGGATGTTGAAAACGCGAAGAAATATTTTATGAACCACAGAGACACAGAGACACAGAGACACAGAGATAAAGCCTGAAACAAGGTCTTTGGATTTTCTCTGCGCCTCTGTGTCTCTGTGGTGGATTTTGTTTTTTTGGAATAAAAATGGCTGACTACAAAAACACCCTGAACCTGCCCGACACCCCCTTCCCGATGCGCGGCGATCTCGCCAAGCGCGAGCCGGGCTGGCTGAAACAGTGGCAGGAAAGCAAGCTTTACGAGAAGATCCGCGAGGTCAGCGCCGGTCGGCCCAAGTTCATCCTGCATGACGGCCCGCCCTACGCCAACGGCGACATCCACATCGGGCACGCGGTCAACAAGGTGCTCAAGGACATTATCGTCAAGAGCAAGACATTGTCCGGCTTCGACGCGCCCTACGTGCCCGGTTGGGACTGCCACGGGCTGCCGATCGAGCTTCAGGTGGAAAAACAGCACGGCAAGGAGATTCTTGCCGCCAGATTCCGCGAGCTGTGCCGGGAATATGCGGCGTCCCAGATCGAGCGGCAGAAGGCCGACTTTATCCGCCTAGGCGTGCTGGGCGAGTGGAACAATCCGTACCTGACCATGGACTTCAGGTTCGAGGCCGATATCATGCGCACGCTGGGGCGCATCCACGCCAACGGCTATCTCTACCAGGGGCAGAAGCCGGTGCACTGGTGCGTGGACTGCGGTTCCGCCCTGGCGGAAGCCGAGGTGGAATATGAGGACAAGGCTTCGCCGGCGATCGACGTGGCCTTTGCCGTGAAGGATGTCGCCGCGCTGGCCAAGGCGCTGGGCATGAAAGCGCTCAATCAGCCAATATATGCGGTGATCTGGACGACTACGCCGTGGACCTTGCCCGCCAACCAGGCGGTGTGCGTTCACCCCGATTTCATCTACGACCTGATCCAGACGCCGAAAGGCATCCTGATCCTGGCGCGCGATCTGGCGGAGGCCTGTATCACGCGCTACGGTTTCGACGCGGTGGAAGTGGTGGCAACTGTGCAAGGTTCGGCGCTGGAACACCTGCAATTGCAGCATCCTTTCTACGACCGCAGCGTGCCGGTGATCTGCGGCGACCACGTTACGCTCGAAGCCGGTACCGGACTGGTCCACACCGCGCCGGCGCATGGCCTGGAGGACTATGCGGTCGGCGGCAAATACAACCTGTTGGTGGATTGCCCGGTAGGCGGCGACGGCAAGTTTTACGCCGGCATTCCGCTGGTCGGCGGCCAGTCGATCTGGGCGGCCAACAAGACGGTGGTCGAAGCCCTGGCAAGCAGCGGCGCGCTGCTGCTGGAAATCAAGCTCAAGCACAGCTATCCGCACTGCTGGCGGCACAAGACCCCGGTCATCTTCCGCGCCACTCACCAGTGGTTCATCGGGATGGGGTTGAGCAGTCAGCGGTCAGCGACCAGCGGTCAGCCTGCCACGTTGCGCGAAACCGCGCTCAAGGCGGTGGATGCCACCGAATTTTTCCCATCCTGGGGCCGCGCCCGGCTCGAGGCGATGATCAGGAATCGGCCGGACTGGTGCGTTTCGCGCCAGCGCAACTGGGGCGTGCCGATGCCGCTGTTCGTGCATAAGGAGACCGGCGAGCTGCACCCGAATACCCCGGAACTGCTGGAGCAGGTGGCGCAGCGCGTGGAAGGGCGGGGCGTCGAAGCCTGGTTCAGCCTGGACGCGAGCGAGCTGCTCGGCGCCGAGGCGGAAACTTACAGGAAGGTGAGCGATACTCTCGACGTCTGGTTCGATTCCGGCTCGACCCATGCCTGCGTCCTGAAGCGGCGCGACTATTTGCAGCATCCCGCAGACCTGTATCTGGAGGGCTCCGACCAGCACCGAGGCTGGTTCCAGTCATCGCTCCTCACCGGTTGCGCGGTGGATGGCCACGCGCCTTACAAGGCTCTGCTCACCCATGGCTTCGTGGTCGACGGCAACGGCCACAAGATGAGCAAGTCCAAGGGCAACGTGATCGCGCCGCAGAAGGTGGTGGACAGCCTCGGCGCCGACATCCTGCGCCTGTGGGTCGCTTCCACCGACTATTCCGGCGAACTGACCATTTCCGACGAGATCCTCAAGCGGGTGACGGAAAGCTATCGCCGCATCCGCAACACCCTGCGCTTCCTGCTGTCGAACATCGCCGACTTCGATCCGGCGCAGCATGCGCTGCCGGTCGGCGACTGGCTGGAGATCGACCGCTACGCGCTGGCGATGGCGCGGGATTTCGAGAATGACTGCAAGGCGCACTACGGAAAATACGAGTTCCACTTCATTGTCCAGAAGCTGCAAGCCTTCTGTTCCGAGGATATGGGCGGCTTCTACCTGGACATCCTGAAGGACCGTCTGTACACCGCCGGTGCCGATTCCCGCGCCCGCCGTTCGGCGCAGAATGCGCTCTACCATATCACCCACAGTCTGGTGCGGCTGATGGCGCCCATACTTTCCTTCACTGCCGAGGAAGTGTGGCAGGTGCTGGCAAAAAATCCGCAAGACAGCGTGTTCCTGCACACCTGGAACGACGTGCTGTTGACCCAGCCGGAAGAGGACGTGATCAAACAGCGTTGGGTGCAGTTACGGCGCGTTCGTGCCGAAGTGCTGAAACAGTTGGAAGAGGTGCGGGTGGCCGGGCAGATCGGCTCCTCCTTGGCCGCCGAGCTGGATCTTTATGCCATCGGCGAAATCTTTGACCTCCTCGATTCTTTCGGCAACGACTTGCGTTTCGTGTTTATCACGTCGCAGGCGCGTTTGCATCAGGGCAGCCATCCCGAAGCGCTGGCCGGCGAAACAGGGGTGGGCATCCGTGTCAGCGCCAGCCCAGAGCAGAAGTGCGAACGCTGCTGGCACTACCGCGCCGATGTGGGGGCCGATGCCGCCAATTCCGGTTTGTGCGGACGCTGTGTTTCCAATCTGCATGGCGAAGGCGAGGCGCGCCATTATGCGTAACTGGTGGGGTTGGCTCGCGCTCAGCGCAGTCGTGCTCGTGCTCGACCAGTTGACCAAGCGGTGGGTATCGCAGTCGCTTGGCTTTGGCGAGATGGTGCCGGTGATGCCCTCCTTCAATCTGGTGCTGGCCCACAATACCGGCGCGGCGTTCAGCTTCCTGGCCGGAGCCGGGGGATGGCAGCGCGGGTTATTCAGCGTTATCGCGGTGGTCGCGGCAGTAGTGATCATCCCCCTGCTGCGCAAGCATCATGGAGAAAAACTTTTCAGCCTGGCGCTCGCCCTGATCCTGGGTGGCGCGCTCGGCAACCTGATCGACCGCATCCTGCTTGGCCATGTGGTGGATTTTCTCGATTTTTATGTGCAAGGCCACCATTGGCCCGCGTTCAATGTCGCAGACATGGCGATCACCGGCGGTGCAGGGCTGTTGATTTGGGATAGCCTGAAAAAACCGGGAGGGGTGAGGGGTGAGGGGTGAGGAGAAAAAATCAAAGGTCGCGCTATTGACTGCTTCACTTCTTGCGCATCACTTTCAAGTGAAATTCAGGAGACAACCATGAGCAAACAAGTTACCGCAGCAGGCGATAAAGTGAGCGTGCATTACACCCTCTCCGTTCCAGATGGCGAGGTGATTTTCGACACCTACGAGGAAGGCGAACCTGTCGTCATGGAGATCGGTGCGGGTGACATTGCGGAAACCCTGGAGAAGTGCCTGATCGGGCTTTCGCCGGGTGAGCAGCGCGTATTCCATCTCGAGCCCGAGCAGGCGTTCGGACTGAGCGACCCGGAGCTGGTGCAGCGGATCGAGCTGGACCTGTTCCCGGATGATGTCGCGGTAGAAGCCGACAGCCTGATCGAATTC
>JAJXTJ010000081.1 GCA_021783895.1 Pseudomonadota bacterium
TCGGCGCAGTACGAGCCGACGCCGCCGAGCCCGGCGACAAACACGTGCCTGGATGCCAGCCTGGCGATGCCTTCATCGCCGAGCAGAATATGGGTGCGTTCGAATTGGGGGAGCAAGGTTTATATCCTTAAAAATAATTTTTAACCACGGGGTACACGGGGAAAGCAAGAGCTCCCATTCGCCCAACGGACGTGTTGGCGGGGCTATGTGACTTATCGGCTTTTCCCCCGTGATCCCCGTGCGCCCCGTGGTTAACTGCTTTTTCCATGTTCATGGCGCCCCTTCTCTGATTGCGTTTCCAGCGGCTCGACATGGATAGTCACTGCGGTGTTGGGCAGGGCGAGACCCAGCGCCGCCTCGATCCGGTCGCACAGGGTATGAGCCTCGTTCACCGTACTTTCCCCCGGCACCAGCAGGTGAAGATCGATGAAGCGGCGCGATCCGGATTTGCGGGTACGCAGGTCGTGGAAGGAGGTGCCATTGGGCAATAATTTGCCGATTTCCGCCTCGATCTGGCCGACCTCCTCGACCGGCAGGGCTGCGTCCATCAGCCCGCTCCAGGAACGCCGCAGCAGGCTGAAACCGGCATAGATGATGTTGAGTCCCACCGCCACCGCCATCAGCGGGTCGAGTATCTGCCACGAGGGCGGCGCGAACATCACCACGCCCAGGCCCGCCACCACCCCCACCGAGGTCCAGACGTCGGTCAGCAGGTGCTTGGCATCCGCTTCCAGTGTGATGCTGTCGTACTTGACTCCCACCTTGAGCATGGCCCGTGCCGTGGCGAAATTCAGCGCCGCCGCGAGCAATGAAACCATCAGGCCGGGGCCGAGATTTTCCAGCGCAGCGGGATGCAGGAAGCGCCCCACTGCGGCATAGATGATGGATGCCGCCGCCACCAGAATCAGCGCGCCCTCGGCGCCGCTGGAAAAATATTCCGCCTTGTCGTGGCCGTAGGCGTGGTCGACGTCCGCAGGACGGGAAGCGATGATCAGCGCCGTCAGGGCGATCAGGCCGGCGGCGAGGTTGACCAGCGATTCGACGGCGTCGGAAAGCAGGCTCACCGAACCGGTAAGAAAAAATGCGCCGAATTTCAGCGCCATCGTCGTGATCGAGGTCACGATCGACAGGTACGCCATGCGCAGGGTGGCTTGTTTTCTCATGCCAGTCCTTTCAGGATCGCCCTGGCATTGGCCGTGGTCGCCTCCGCCACCTCGGCGACCGCCATCCCGCGCAATTCAGCCAAAGTTTCGGCAATGCGCGGCAAGTATTCCGGGCTGTTGCGCGTCTTGCCGATGAATGCCGGCGGAATATCCGGCGCATCGGTTTCGAGCACGATGCTGTCCAGCGGCAGGGTGGCGGCCAACTCGCGCAGTTTGGTGGCGCGGTCGTAAGTCATGGCGCCGCCGAAGCCGAGCTTGAATCCCAGCTTGATGAATTCCTCCGCCTGCTGGCGGCTGCCGTTGAAGGCATGGGCGATGCCGCCTTTCACCTTGGCTGAGCGCAAGAACTTCAGCACACTATCCTGCGCCCGGCGGATGTGCAGCAGCACCGGCAAGTCGAACTCCCGCGCGATTTTCAGCTGTTCGGAAAAATAGAATTTCTGGCGCTCGCGGTCGTAATCCGGCACGAAAAAGTCCAGGCCGATTTCGCCGATGGCGACCGGTCGGTGCACAACGATCATCTCGCGCAGCGCCGTCAAATCTTCGTGCTGGGCACTATCCACATACATCGGATGGATGCCCAGCGCCGGAAAGCAGCCGGGATAGCGCCCGCAAGTCGCCAGCAGCGCGGCGAAGCCGGCTCGTTCCACGCCGGGAACCACGATGACCCCGACCCCCACCGTACGGGCACGCGCCGCCACTTCGTCGCGGTCGGCGGCGAATTCGGCGGCATCCAGATGGCAGTGGGTGTCGATCAGCATGGGTCTATTTTACCTAAAACAGGGCGTTTCACCGCAGAGGACACGGAGGACGCAGAGGAAAAACATGAAGCAAAATATAGTCATGCGTTTTCCTCTGATAAACGCTCTATTGGGCCGATATTTTTGAATTCCTCTACGGTTCAAGATTTTTGTAAGGCCTAAACTTTACTCCGCCGCCAGGCTTTCTCCGCCTCGATGACGAAATAGATGACGAGCCCGACCGCGACGATCCGCGCCCAGTCGTCCAGACCGATCGGCACGCTGGCGAACAGGCGGTTCATCACCGGCGCATACGTGAACAACAGCTGGAGCGCAAGCATCAGTCCCACGCCGCCCCACAGCCAGGTATTGGAGAAGAGCCCGACGTGGAACGGCGAGCGTGTCATGGAGCGGCAGTTGAACAGGTAGAACAGCTCGCCCATCACGAACACGTTGACCGCCACGGTGCGGGCCTGCTCTGCGTTCTCGCCGGTGTTCAGGCTCCACAGGAACAGGCCGAACGCCCCCAGCATCAGCAGCACGCTGGCCAGAGCCACCCGCAGCAGCAGAATTTGTCCCAGAATCGGCGTGGCGGGATGGCGCGGCGGGCGAAGCATGATGTCCTTGTTGATCGGCTCGAAAGCCAGCGTCAGGCCCATCACCCCGGCACTGGTCATGTTGATCCACAAAATTTGCAGCGGCGTGATCGGCAGGGCGATGCCCAGCAAAATGGCGGCAAGGATGACCAGGCCCTCGCCGAAATTGGCCGGCAGCGTCCAGGCGATGAACTTGACCAGGTTGTCGAAGACGCCGCGCCCTTCTTCCACTGCCGCCTCGATCGAGGCGAAGTTGTCGTCGGTGAGCAGCATGTCGGCGGCCTCCTTGGCCACCTCGGTGCCGGTGAGACCCATGGCGATGCCGATGTCCGCCTGTTTCAGGGCGGGCGCATCGTTGACCCCGTCGCCGGTCATCGCCACGATCTGGCCCTCGGCCTGCAAGGCCTTGACCAGGCGCAGCTTCTGTTCCGGCTCGACACGGGCGAACACTGCGGTTTTCATCACCGCGTTGCGCAATTCGTCATCGGACAGCTCAGCGAGCTGACGGCCGGTCAGCGGCAGCTCCCCTTTCTCGCTACTCAGGCCAAGATGCACCGCGATGGCGGCGGCGGTAACAGCGTGGTCGCCGGTAATCATCTTCACCGCGATGCCCGCACGATGGCACGCCTTGACCGCCGCAATCGCCTTCGGGCGAGGCGGGTCGATCATGCCCTGCAAGCCGATGAATACCAGCCGGTCGAGATGGCTGTGCCTGAGCGTCTGCCCTTCTTTCGCAACGCCCCTGGCCAGCGCCAGAACACGCAGCCCGCGCGCGGCCATGGCGTGCGCATGAACCTCGATCGTCGCCGGGTCGAGCGCAATCTCCCGGCCTTCCGCATCGAGCATCGTTACGGCGCGCTCGAGAATTTTTTCCAGCGCGCCCTTGACGTAGATGACCTGTCCGCCCCTTTGCTCCTCGTGAAGCGTAGCCATGTACTGGCGACTCGAATCGAACGGCAGCTCGTCGCGACGCGGATGATCCGCATGCAGTTCACTCAGCGCCAAGCCTCCTTTTTCCGCCGCCACCAGCAGGGCTCCCTCGGTCGGATCGCCGGCAATTTCGCGGCGGCCCTCGCTCTCGGCCAGAGCCGCGTCATTGCACAGCACCCCGGCGATCAAGCATTCGCGCAGAGCGCCCCGCGTTTCCACCGTTCCTCCGTCGCGGCTGATCTCTCCCGCCGCCGAGTAGCCGCTGCCGCTCACGCGGAAGATCTCGCCGCCGGCATAGATATCCTGCACCGTCATCTGGTTCTCGGTCAGCGTGCCGGTCTTGTCGGAGCAGATCACCGTCGCGCCGCCCAGGGTTTCCACCGCCGGCAACTTGCGGATGATGGCGCGGCGCTTGGCCATGCGCGACACGCCGATGGCCAGGGTGATGGTGATCGCCGCCGGTAGGCCCTCGGGAATCGCGCCCACCGCCAGCGCCACCGCCGCCATCAGCATATCCACCGCCGGCTCGCCGCGCCAGATGCCGACCGCGAAGGTAAACACCGCCAGACCGAGAATCGCGTACATCATGACGGCGCTGAACTGTTCGATCTTGCGCGTCAGCGGCGTGGACAGGTCAACGGCCTGGGCGATCAGGCGCGATATGCGACCGGTCTCGGTGGCGTCGCCGGTCGCCACCACGACCCCCGCCCCTTGGCCGCCGGTCACCAGCGTACCCGCATAAGCCATGTTGGCACGATCAGCCAAAACGATGTCCTTTTCAAGGTGTGCGGAATGCTTCAGTACCGGCAGGGATTCCCCGGTCAGGGCCGATTCGTCGGCCATCAGCTCGCGCACACGGAACAGACGCAGGTCAGCCGGCACTTTGTCGCCGGGAGTGAGCATCACCACATCCCCCGGCACCAGATCGGCGGCGGGCAGTGGCAGCTTGACGCCATTGCGCAGCACCGTGGTGGAACTCGCCGCCATTCGCGCCAGCGCGGCGATCGCATCCTCCGCCTTGGCCTCCTGGATATAGCCGATCACCGCGTTGATCAACACCACGCCGAAGATCACGCCGGAATCCACCCATTCCAGGAGAAAGGCGGTAATCGTACCGGAAGCGATCAGGATATAGATCAGCGGCTGATGGAACTGGAGCAGGAAGCGCAGCCAGGCCGGCTTGCCTGCCTTGGGGGTAAGCAGGTTGGCGCCGAAGGTTGCTCGCCGACGCTCCACCTCGCCGGCATTCAGGCCGCGAGCCAGATCGCTGCCAAGCAACTCGGCAACCTCGTTCACCGGCAGGTAGTGCCAGTGCTTTTCCAGCAACGAATTGGTCGGTTCGGTCATTTATTCTTTAACCCTGGGAAAATCAGCTAACCACGGGGCACACGGGGATCACGGGGATAAAATCAATATGTTATGTCGTTCTGTCCAAGCACCTGTTGGGTGAATGCGTTGATGTCCCAAGTCTTTAGTTTTCCCCGTGGTCCCCGTGTGCCCCGTGGTTAGAAAGCTGTTTCTAACCAGCCTTTAGGCAAGCGCTTTCAAAATATCCCGCACCGGCTTGGGCAGCGCCGCCCCCATTGCATCGGCCAAAGTAAGCCACAGCCCCCCCGGCTCGCGTACCCCAAGTTGCGGACCACCCTCACCCCAACCCTCTCCCGCTTGCGGGCGAGGGAGCAAAGGTGAAGGGCACTTGTTCTGATTTGCCGTCACCTCGAACACCCTCGGCACGATGCGCAGGCGGAAATGGGTGAAGGTATGCTGCCGCTCAGACAGCGGGCTGACTTCCTTGCCCGCCATGCCGAGGCGGGCAAGCGCGTCCGTCTCCAGAACAGGCACCTCGGGCAAGCTCCACATGCCGCCCCAGATGCCGGTGGGCGGCCGCTTTTCCAGGTACACCTCGCCCTGGCGCAGCAGGATCAGCATGGCGGTTTCCTTCTGCGGCAGCGGCTTGCGCGGTTTGGGCGTGGGTAACTCCGCCACCCGCTTTTCATTGTAGGCGACACAGCCGGAACCGAGGGGGCAAGCGGCACAGGACGGCTTGCGGGTGCACACCGTGGCACCTAGGTCCATCAGCGCCTGGGTATAGGTTTCGATGCCGGATTCGGGCAGCAGCGCCTCGGCCTGTTGCCACAGCCGGTTTTCCACCGCCTTGACGCCGGGATAGCCGGCGATGCCGAAACAGCGCACCAGCACGCGCTTGACGTTGCCATCCAGGATCGCACGGCGCTGGCCGAAAGAGAAAGCCAGGATTGCGGCAGCGGTGGAACGACCGATGCCGGGCAGCGCCACGACCTGCTCAAGATCGAATGGAAAAATGCCGCCATGCTGCGCCGACACGAGCTGCGCGGCACGGTGCAGATTGCGTCCGCGTGCGTAGTAGCCGAGCCCGCTCCAGTGGGCGAGCACCTCATCCTGCGACGCGGCGGCGAGGGCGGCGATATCGGGAAAGCGCGCGATGAAACGCTGGTAATAGGGGATGACGCTGGCGACCTGGGTCTGCTGCAGCATGATTTCCGACAGCCACACCGCATAAGGATCGCGGGTCTGCTGCCAAGGCAGGTCATGCCTGCCATGATGTTGCTGCCACTCGATCAGGCTCAGGGCGAAGTTTTTCATTCCGGAAAAGCTACTGAACTGCGGAGGGGTTCAGATTGCCGCCATCCGCCTTGACATTGAGCTTGATGTTGGAAGACTTGATGCTCGCGACCTTGAGCACGCCGATGCTGAGCTGGCCGCTGGCATTAAGATTATTCAGGAAGCCGAAATCCAGCGGCTTTTCG
>JAJXTJ010000082.1 GCA_021783895.1 Pseudomonadota bacterium
TGTTCGACAACCTCAACGCCACCCACGAGGCGGTGCTCAAGGCAGAAGCGCAAATCGCCCGGCTCGCGCCGCTGGTGGACAACTGCGACCGGCACGAGCAGCTCAGCGCCGGCACCGCCGTGGCCGAGCGCCTGCGCGAAGCGCTGCCGGCATGGTTCGCCCAGCGCAAGAGCGTGCTGCTGGAAGAGCTGATAACCCGGCTGATACTGGATGGCAAGCGCCTGGAAGACGACGCCGCGCAGCAGCAAAGCGCCATCGATCAACTGCACCGGCACCGCGCCGAGGTCAATCAGGCGATCCACGATCAGGGCGGCGGGCGCATCAAGGAAATCGAAAATCAGGTCGGGCAATGGGAGCAGGAAAAGGCGCGGCGCAAATCCGCCTTCGACGGCTACGCCGAAGCATGCCGCAAGCTGGAACTGCCCCGCGCCCAGAGCCTCGACACCTTTCACGACAACCGCCGCCGTGGCCTTGCTCTCGGCCAGCAGTTCGCAGGCGAGAGAGAACAACTGACACAGCAGCGCGATGCGCTGATCCCCGGCATCCACGCCCTCGACCAGGAATGCAACGGCCTGTCCCACGAAATCGCCTCCCTGAAACAGCGCAAATCCAACATACCCAGCCCGATGCTGCTCCTGCGCGAAGCCTTGTGCGCGGCGCTGGGCGTCGCCGAAGCCGAACTGCCCTTCGCCGGGGAACTGATCCAGGTGCGCGCCGACGAAAACCTCTGGGAAGGCGCGATAGAGCGGGTGTTGCACGGCTTCGGCTTGTCCCTGCTGGTGCGCGAGGATCACTACCCGGCGGTCGCCGGTTATGTGGACCGCACCCATTTGGGCGGGCGGCTGGTGTATTTCCGTGCAGGGGGAGAAGGACGCGCGGCGTCGGCACAATCGCCCAATAGCCTGGCGGGCAAGATCGAAATCAAGAGCGGCAGCCCGTTCCGCCCATGGCTCGCCGACGAACTGGTGCGCGGCTACGACTACGCCTGCTGCGACAGCCTGGAAGAATTCCGCCGCCATCCCAAGGCGCTGACGCGCCAGGGCCAGACCCGAAGCGGCGGGGCGCGCCACGAGAAGGACGACCGCCACCACTTGAATGACCGCAGCCGTTACGTGCTGGGCTGGAGCAATAGCGAAAAAATCCGCGTGCTGGAAGAATTGTTTTTGAAAAAGCAGGCCGAAGGATTCGCGCTGGTCAAGCGCCGGGGCGGGATCGAAAGCGACCTGAAAACCTTGGCCGCGCGCCAGGAAGCTCTCGGAGAGTTGCTGCGCCCGGCAGAATTCACCCTCATCGACTGGCCCCATGTCGCCGCAGAAATCTATTCGCTGCTCGAAGAAAAACGCGCCCTGGAAGAAAGCTCCGACATCCTGCGCGAACTGAACGCCCGCCTGGAAAGCATCAATGAAAATCTCAAGAACGCCGGCGAGCGTTACCGGGAATTGCTGGGCCAAAAAGGCAACAAGGAAAACGAACAAAAAATCGCCGAAGAGAATCTGAAAGACGCCCGCGCCACCCTCGCCCAACTGCCCCATGACGAGCGCGACCATTGCTTCGCGCTGTTCCCCGAACAGGAAAGCGCGGCGCTGGAAGGCAAACCCGCCGCTACACCCAGGCAATGCGACGAGGCCGAAAAGACCTTGCGCGTCTGGCTGCAAAGCCGCATCGACAAGGAACGCAAACAGGCGTCCAGCATCGCCAACGATATAGCAGCACGGATGCAGGAATACATCGGCGCCTATCCCGCCGAATGCCGCGAGGTGAACGCCAGCCTGGATTCCGCCGCCGAATTCCGGCGTATGCTGGAGCACCTGCAATCCGAGGATTTGCCGCGTTTCAAGGCCAAATTCAAGGAACTCCTCAACAAGAACACCATCCACGAAGTCGCCTTGCTGCAAGACAAGCTGGAAGGCGAATCCGACACCATCCGCAAGAAAATCGACGCCATCAACCGCTCGTTGCGCCTGATCGAGTACAACCCCGCCACCTACATCCAGTTGGTGCCGGACCCCGACCCGGACATGGAAATCCGCCAGTTCAAGGAGGATTTGAAAGGCTGTCTCGCCCACTCCCTGGCGGGTGCGGATGACGAACCCTACACCGAACACCGTTTCGTCCTGGTCAAGCGCCTGATCGACCGTTTCAACGGGCGAATCGATCAGGCGGAACCCGACCGGCGCTGGACGCGAAAAGTGACCGACGTGCGCAACTGGTTCCGTTTTTCCGCCAGCGAGCGCTGGCGCGAGGACGGCGCGGAAAAGGAGTTCTACTCCGACTCGGCGGGGAAATCCGGCGGCCAGAAGGAAAAACTCGCCTATACCATCCTCGCTTCGGCACTCTCCTACCAATACGGCATCGACCGCCACAACCAGAGCGCGCGGGCGTTCCGCTTCGTGATGATCGACGAGGCCTTCGGGCGGGGCTCGGACGAATCCGCCCGCTATGGCCTGGAACTTTTCGCCAAGCTGGAGCTGCAACTGTTGATCGTCACGCCGCTGCAAAAAATTCACGTCATCGAAAACTACGTGAGATCGGTGCATCTGGTCCACAACGAGGAGGGGCGTAATTCCATGATCCGATCCCTCACCATCGACGAGTACCGCGAGGAAAAAGCGCTTAATCAGGCGGCATCGTAATATTGGAAAAAACCATTGAACCGCAGAGAACGCGGAGGAATTCAAATGCTTAGCGTAACAAGCACATTCACCCAGCGGATGACTCAGGATAACTTGCCGAGGTCTTGTCGCCTAGAGGCGCCTACTTTTGGCCTTCCTCTGCGTCCTCCGCGTCCTCTGCGGTGAAACGCAGTTTTTAGGATGATCACCCCGGAAGAAATCCGCGCCAAGGCGCTACGCCACTGGAACAGCCACGCCTATCACCGCGACCGTTTGGCGGGGCTGCCCTGGCAAGCCCTCGACATCCCTTTCGGCAAGCCCGGCGGACGCGAACTGCTCAGCGGCTACGCGGCCATCGCCGACGCGATGCGCGCCCTTCGAGCATCCTCCGGGGAGATCCTTGGATACGGCTACACCATCGAATTCGAGGCGATCGCCCATCGCCAACTGGGCGAGCAGCAACTGCCGAAGCGAATATTCTTCGACACAGAATCCGATTTTCTGCGCTACATCGGAAAATCCCGCGAGGCCGCGCAGTTCGATCGCCTCGCCCGCCTCACTGCGGCGCGTCATCCAACCCTGGCTGACCTGCTGTACATCAAGCCTCGCCTGCTTCTCGACTACCTCGCGGTGTGGGAAAAACTCCTCGTCGTTGCCGCCTGGTTCATCGATCATCCGCGCCCCGGCATCTACCTGCGCCAGATCGACCTGCCTGGCATCGACAGCAAATTCATCGAACGCCACACTGCGCCCCTCACCGCCCTGCTCGACGCCGTACTGCCTGATTCCGCCATCGACCGCGAGGAAAAGAATTTCGAACGCCGCTACGGCCTGCGCTTTGACCAGCATCTCATCCGCCTGCGCCTGCTTGACCCTGCTCTGTCCTTTGCCGGCCTAACCGACCTGACCATCCCGCTGGAAGATTTCCAGCGCCTGCGCCCACCGGTGGATACCGTGTTCGTCACCGAAAACAAGGTCAACGGACTGGCTTTCCCCGAATTCCCCAAAGCGCTGGTGATCTTCGGCTTGGGTTACGGTCTGTCCAGTCTGGCAGCAACGCCATGGCTCCACCAAGCCCGGCTGATCTACTGGGGCGATCTCGACACCCACGGTTTCGCCATCCTCGCCCGCTTCCGCGAAGTTTTCCCCCACGTCGAATCGATGTTGATGGACACCGCCACCCTGGAGGCCAATCGAGCGCTGTGCGTGGTCGAAGACGCTCCGGCGGAAGGTTTTCCCGCCGCGCTCACCGATGAGGAAACCGCTGCTTGCGCCGCCTTGCGGCAACCCGACTGCTCCACGCTACGCCTGGAACAGGAACGCATCCCTTATGGACAGGTGGAAGATTCGCTAAGTCGCATTGTCAATAAATGTGACACAAGCGTATAATTTGTGACACAAGGCAACAGGAGAACCCCATGAAAGAATTATCCGTCCGCGAAATGCGGCAAGGTTATCAGCCCTTGCACAAAGCCCTTGAGGAAGAAGGAGAGGTCATTCTTACCCACCACGGCAAGCCGTTCGCCCGTGTGTTGCCGTTGGAACCGACGGCCTCGCCCCACCGTCTCCCATCCCTCAAATGGCTGCGTGACCAGATGCCATTTCAGGAAATCCCCAGCGAGGTATTGATTCGGGAAGATCGGGATGCCCGCGACTGAGCATTATCTCGACACCAGCGTCCTCATCAAACTGTACGTCAAGGAAGCATTTTCCGAAGAAGTGGAACACTATCTCGCCGACATCGACCGGCCCGTCATCAGCAGCCTGACCCGGTTGGAGTGGCAATGCGCCATGGCACGGCGCCAGCGAACCGGAGCTTTTTCAGAAGATTACCTCTCCACGGCGCGTCGGGAATTCACGCGCCACCGGACAGAAGGGTATTTCCGCATCTGCCCGGTCCATGATGTGCTGTTCACTCAGGCAACTGATCTTCTGGATGCCGTCAGTCCGATTCCATTGCGATCCTTGGATGCCTTACACCTAGCCACTGCCTGCTCTCTGGGCAAACCAGCCTTCGCCACCGCCGACCGAACCTTGGCCGATGCCGCCCGGAAGATCGGGCTCACTGTTCACACATTTTTTGATACAAAGAATCCATCATGACAGACGAAAACAAACAAACCACCCCACCCCAGGACGAAAACCAGCTCATCGCCGAGCGCCGCGACAAGCTGAACAAGCTGCGCGAAACCGGGATCGCCTTCCCCAACGACTTCGACCGCACCCACATGGCGGGCGACTTGCACGCCGCCCACGGCGGCAAGGACAAGGAAACGCTGGAAAGCGAAAAGAGCAAAGTCGCTGTCGCCGGGCGCATGATGCTCAAGCGGGTGATGGGCAAGGCCAGCTTCGCCACCATCCAGGACATGAGCGGGCGCATCCAGCTTTACATCACCAACGACATGGCCGGCCTTGAGACCCACGACGCCTTCAAGCACTGGGACATGGGCGACATCATCGCGGCACGCGGCACGCTGTTCAAGACCAAGACCGGCGAGCTGACGGTACAAGTCACCGAACTGCGCCTGCTGACCAAATCCCTGCGTCCGCTGCCGGAAAAATTCCACGGCCTGACCGATCAGGAGCAGAAATATCGCCAGCGCTACCTCGACCTGATCACCAACGAGGAAACGCGCAAGACCTTTCTGGTTCGCTCGAAAATCATCCAGACGATCCGCAATTTCCTGGTGGAACGCGGCTATCTCGAAGTCGAAACGCCGATGATGCATCCCATCCCCGGCGGCGCTTCGGCCAAGCCCTTCTCCACCCACCACAACGCGCTGGACATGGAGCTGTTCCTGCGCATCGCGCCGGAGCTTTACCTCAAGCGGCTGGTGGTAGGCGGCTTCGAGAAGGTGTTCGAGATCAACCGCAACTTCAGGAACGAGGGCCTCTCCACCCGCCACAACCCCGAATTCACCATGATCGAGTTCTACGAGGCGTACCGGGATTATCGCTACATGATGGATTTGACCGAGCAGATGTTCCGCGAATCGGCGCAAGCCGTGCTCGGCCATGCCGTGGTGCCCTATCAGGGCCATACCATCAACCTGTCCCAGCCCTTCGACCGCCTCACCATCACCCAGGCTATCCAGAAATACCATCCCGGAAGATTTACCGACGAACAGCTCAATGACCGCGCTTTCCTGAAAACCACACTGCATGGAATGGGCGCCGATTCTCACCTCATCGATGGCATCGGCGGGCTGCAATTGAGCCTGTTCGAGGAAACCACCGAGCAACTGCTGATCCAGCCGACCTTCATCATCGACTATCCGGCTGAAGTCTCGCCGCTGGCGCGCAGCAACGATGCCACCCCCGGCATCACCGAGCGCTTCGAGCTGTTCGTCGTCGGCCGCGAAATCGCCAACGGCTTCTCCGAGTTGAACGATCCGGAAGACCAGGCAGAGCGCTTCATGGCGCAGGTGCGGCAGAAGGAAGCGGGCGACGCCGAGGCGATGCACTACGACGCCGATTACATCCGCGCCCTGGAATATGGCCTGCCTCCTACCGCCGGCGAGGGCATCGGCATCGACCGCCTGGTCATGCTGCTGACCGACAGTCCGAGCATCCG
>JAJXTJ010000083.1:0-476 GCA_021783895.1 Pseudomonadota bacterium
GCAGGCAAGGCTCCTGATGACCCAGGTCAAATCTACGCAACACGTTGAGCCGATTCCGGCCAAACCCAAACCATCCGAAGCGCCGACAGAACGGTCGGGTACAGACCTGGTGTCGCGGAGCTTGGAAATGGTGCGTCTGCAGGCTCAAATCGACCGGGATCAGGACGCTTACCAGAAAAAACCCAAGCGCAACTATGTCAGTGCGCGCACACGGGAATACCGCTTCGCACGCTATGCCGAGGATTGGCGGGCCAAGGTGGAAAAAGTCGGCAACCTGAATTACCCTGAAGAAGCGAAGCGGCAAAAAATTTACGGCAGTCTGCAACTCATCGTCAACATCAGGGCCGATGGCAGCGTCGAGAGCGTCGAGATAAAACGCCCCTCCGGGCACAAGGTACTGGACGAGGCGGCCATCCGAATCGTCCGCCTGGCGGCGCCCTATGCGCCCTTTCCAGATGATATTCGCAAGGACACCG
>JAJXTJ010000083.1:486-6161 GCA_021783895.1 Pseudomonadota bacterium
TATTCTCGGTATCGTGCGCACCTGGACCTTTACCCGTGCCGACGAACTGGGCACAACAGCCTCCGAGTAGGGGTGCCGAGGATATGCCATAATTGCACCATGCAAAACGTCAACCTGACCGACCATTTCCTGATCGCCATGCCCGCCATGATCGATCCCTGTTTCGCCAAATCCCTCACCTATGTGTGCGAGCACTCCGAGCAGGGGGCGCTGGGCGTGGTGGTCAACAAGCCGATCGAGATGACACTGAAGATGCTGCTCGAACAGATTGGCATCGAGTTCAAAGCGGAAGCGCATGCGGAGGAGCTGGTGCACTTCGGTGGCCCGGTGCAGATGGACCGTGGTTTCGTTCTGCACCAACCGACCGGAGAGTGGATGTCCACCATGGCGGTCAACGAGAGTGTCGCCCTGACCACTTCAAAAGATATCCTGGAAGCGGTCGGCTGCGGGCAAGGGCCCTACAAGCTGCTGGTGTCGCTGGGTTATGTCGGCTGGGAGGCGGGACAGCTGGAACAGGAACTGACGCAAAATGCCTGGCTCACCGTGCCGGCTTCGACGGCCATTATTTTCGACCTGCCTTGGGAACAGCGCCTGCCCGCCGCAATGAAACTGCTGGGCGTAGACCTCGCCTGCCTGGCCGATGGGGCAGGACATGCGTGATTCCGTGAGGGGTGAGGCGTGAGGTGCGTGACAAATGGATGATCTTCAGCATATCCACTCCTCACCCCTCACCCCTCACCCGCCGCAACGCGGCACGGTTCTGGGCTTCGATTTCGGCATCAAGCGTATCGGCGTGGCGGTGGGTGAACTGGAGTTGGGGCTGGCGCATCCCTTGACGACGGTTGCGGGAGAAAGCAACGACCAGCGTTTCGGCGCCATCGAGGCACTGCTCAAGGAATGGCGGCCGGCGCTGGTGGTGGTGGGCTTGCCCGCTCACGCGGATGGCGAGGAGCACGAAATGAGCGCGCGCTGCCGGCGTTTCGCGCACCAGCTGGAAGGCCGCTTCGGTCTCAAGACGGTGCTGGTGGACGAGCGCCATAGCTCCACTGCGGCGAGCGAGGATCTGAACGAAGCCGGGGTGCGCGGTCGCAGGCAGAAGGCGGTGCTGGACCAGGTCGCGGCGCAACGGATTTTGCAGTCTTATCTGGATGGGCTATAACCACACTTGAACCACGGAGCCCACAGGGAAAAACAAAGACTTGGAAGTGTCAACTCATTCACCCAACGGGTACTTGGACAGAACTGTGTAACATTTTGATGTTACCCCGTGATCCCCGTGTGCCCCGTGGTTAACGGAGTTTTATAGGACGATATGAAAAACAACCCCCAACTCAACAAGAACGGCGAGCTGCAGCACCTGCTTACCATCGATGGTCTGCCCGCGGCGACCTTGCGGCATATTCTCGACACCGCTTCGTCCTTTCTCAACATGGCCGAGCGCGAGGTGAAGAAGGTGCCGTTGCTCCAAGGCAAGGCGATTTTCAACCTGTTCTTCGAGCCCAGTACGCGCACGCGCACCACCTTCGAAATCGCCGCCAAAAAGCTGTCCGCCGATGTGATCAACCTCAACGTCGGCGCATCCAGCACCAGCAAGGGCGAAACCCTGCTCGACACCGTCGACAACCTGTCGGCGATGCAGGCGGACATGTTCGTCGTGCGCCACGGTGAGTCCGGCGCGCCGCACCTGATCGCGCAGCACGTTGCGCCGCACATCCACGTCGTCAATGCCGGCGACGGACGCCACGCCCACCCCACCCAGGGGCTGCTGGACATGTTCACCATCCGCCATTACAAGAAGGATCTGACCCGCCTGCGCGTGGCCATCGTCGGCGACATGCTGCACTCGCGCGTGGCGCGTTCGCAGATCCATGCGCTGACCACGCTGGGCGTGCCGGAAGTGCGCGTGATCGCTCCCAAGACCCTGATCCCGGCCTGCGCCGAACGCATGGGGGTGCAGATTTACCACGACATGGCAAAGGGGCTGAAGGATGTCGACGTGATCATCATGCTGCGCCTGCAGAACGAGCGCATGCGCGGCGCGCTGCTGCCCTCCTCCCAGGAGTATTTCAAGTATTACGGCCTGACCGCCGAGAAGCTGGCGCTGGCGCGGCCCGACGCGATCATCATGCATCCCGGCCCGATGAACCGCGGCGTGGAAATCGAATCCTCCGTCGCCGACGGCGTGCAGTCGGTGATCCTGTCGCAGGTGACCTTCGGCATCGCGGTGCGGATGGCGGTGATGAGCATATTGATGGGCGCAGACGGGAGCGGAAAATGAAAATCCACATCAAGAACGGCCGACTGATCGACCCGAAAAACAATATCGATGCCCAGCAGGACGTGTACACGGCGGCGGGCAAGGTGGTCGCCGTCGGCGCCATGCCCGAGGGCTTCCATGCCAACCGCACGATCTACGCCAGCGGACTGGTGGTCTGCCCCGGCCTGGTCGACCTGTCCGCCCGGTTGCGCGAGCCGGGTAACGAATACAAGGCCACGCTCGAATCCGAAATGCTGGCGGCGGTGGCGGGCGGCGTCACCAGCCTGGTCTGCCCGCCGGACACCGACCCGCCGCTGGACGAGCCGGGCCTGGTGGAAATGCTCAAGCACCGCGCCAAGAGCCTGAACCAGGCGCGGGTCTATCCGCTGGGAGCCCTCACCCAAAGGCTGGCCGGCGAGCGCCTGACCGAGATGGCCGAACTCCACGACGCCGGCTGCATCGCCTTCTCCCACGCCGACATGCCGCTGACCGACACCAACGTGCTGCTGCACGCCATGGAGTACGCGGCAACTTTCGGTTTCACCGTCTGGCTGCGCCCGCAGGACGCCTTCATCGCCCGCGACGGCGTCGCCCACGACGGCGAAGTCGCTACCCGGCTCGGCCTGGCGGCGATCCCGTCCTGCGCCGAAACCATCGCCCTGGCCACGATACTGACGCTGGCGCGCGAAACCGGCGCGCGCGTCCACATCTGCCGCCTGTCCAGCCGCGAAGGCGTGGCCCTGATCCGCGCGGCGAAAGCGGAAGGCCTGCCGGTGACCTGCGATGTCGCCATCCACCACGCCCACCTGAGCGAAATGGACATCGGCTACTTCGACACCAATTGCCACCTGGTGCCGCCGCTGAGAAGCCAGCGCGACCGCGAAGCCCTGCGCGACGCGCTCGCCGACGGAACGGTCGACGCCCTGTGCTCCGACCACGCCCCGGTGGACGACGACGCCAAACTGCTGCCCTTCGCCGAGGCCGAACCCGGCGCCACCGGCCTGGAGCTGTTGCTGCCGCTGACGCTGAAATGGGCCAAGGAAACCGGGGTTTCCCTGTCCGCCGCGATTGCCAGGATCACGTCCGAGCCGGCGCGGATACTGGCTCTGAACAACGGTCACCTGGGGGCAGGGCAGCACGCCGATGTGTGCATTTTCGATCCGGAGCAGTACTGGAAAGTTGAACCTGCGTCGCTCAAGAGCCAGGGGAGGAATACGCCGTTTTTGGGGTTGGAGTTACAGGGGAAGGTTAGGTATACGTTGGTGGAGGGGCATGTGGTTTATGAGGCCTCGGCTTAACGATGGTGAAGAAGCGGATGCGGGTCACGCTCGCAGCGATCCGGCAGGCCTTGAAAAGGCGGCGACACGAACCCGTCGCGCACGTAGGCCAATGGCTGACGCGAGTCATGCGCGGCTACCTCAACCACTTTGCGGTGCCGGACAAGCTGAGAAGGCTGGCCGGTTTCCGTTATGAGATTTGTCGTGCATGGCGTGCTGCCCTGAGCCGACGCAGCCAGAAGGGGAAGATGACATGGGCGCAATTTGGCCGTCTGGCGACAAATACTTGCCAACCCACGCCGGGTGCTGCATCCCTATCCACCCGCGCATTTCGCGTCATGACCCAAGGCAGGAGCCCTATGCGGCAATACCGCACCCGCTGATCTGTGCGGGGCGGGTAACTGGCATTCCTACCGCGACCTGGTTTTGATTGGGCTATTTTGCGGCGAGTATGGTCAGCGTTGACTGGAGCGCTTCCGCCACCTCGCGACCGAGGGCGGTGAGATAGCCGCCGTCAGCCAGAGTGACCAGTTTCTTGGCATGCAGCCGCTGCACTGCGGCAATCATCGGGAGCTCGGCGTCTTTGCGCACTTTGATGCCTTCCTGCATGGTGTCGAGGTCGAAGTGGGCGAGGAAGTTCAGTTCCTCCACGAGATCGGGAGTCAGTTTTGGAGGTGGGGTCAACATGGTGTGCCTTTCTGAATAGTCTTCGGCTATTGTGGCACGGAAACAGGCTCTGCTCCATCCGGGCCATCTTCTTTTTTTAGCTTGCGGTTCGAGCCGGCCACCATGTCGTAGACGAACAGGCGGCAATCCAGGGCGCCGTTGTAGAGCGGAATCCGGCGCGATACGGAAAGCCGGATCAGTTTTGCAAGTCGCATGTCCGCGCTGAGGAAACAGGCACGCCAGCCGCCGAATTTCTGCTTCAGCAGGTCGCCGAGTCTGGGATAGAGCTGCGCCATTTCTTCCTGTTCGCCGATGCGCACGGCGTAGGGCGGGTTGGCGACCAGCACGCCAGTCGGCGCGGGCGGCGTGACGTCGAGCATGTTGATCTGCTTCAAGGTCACCACTTCTTCCAGCCCGGCGGCCGCCAGGTTGGCGCGCGCCGCCATCAGCACGGTGCTGGAAACATCGCTGCCGTAGATCGGCAAGGGCGTTTTTGGCAGTTCCGCCGCTACGGCTTCCTTGTAAATCGCATCCCACGTCGCAGAGTCAAAATTCTTCATGTGCTCGAAGGCGAACCAGCGTTCCGCGCCGGGCGCGATGTTGAGCGCCATCTGGGCGGCCTCGATCAGGAAGGTGCCGCTGCCGCACATCGGGTCGAGCAGCGGCATCCCCGGCTGCCAGCCGGCGAGATGCAAAATTCCCGCCGCCAGGTTTTCGCGCAACGGCGCATCGCCCTGTTCCTTGCGGTAGCCGCGCTTGAACAGCGCTTCGCCCGAAGTGTCGAGGTAAAGCGATACCCGCTCGGCGGTGAGAAAAGCGTAGACCCGCATGTCCGGCGCGGCGGTGTTTATGCTCGGACGTTCGCCGCCGGTGGTGCGGAACTTGTCGCAGATGGCGTCCTTGATTTTCAGGGTGACGAAATCCAGGCTGCGCAGCGGACACTTGATCGCGCTGACCTTGACGCGGAAGGTCTGTTCGACATTGAACCAGCTCGGCCAGGACAGGGCCAGCGCGGCGCGGTAAATATCTTCTTCGCTGCGGTAGGACTGTTCCGCCAGCCGCCACAGGACGCGGCTGGCGACACGGCTCCACAGGTTGACGCGATAGCACAGCGCCAGGTCGCCGGCAAAGCCGACGCCGCCATCGGTGGGTGCTATGGCGGCGGCGCCGAGCTTTTCCAGCTCGGTCGCCAATGGGGTTTCCAGGCCGCGCGGGCAGGGGGCGAAAAATTGTTGGGCCGTGGTCATAAAGTTATCCTGAAAAAATCGGTTAGCCACAGAGAACACAGAGAACACAGAGAACACAGAGAACACAGAGAACACAGAGAACACAGAGAACACAGAGAACACAGAGAACACAGAGGAAAATCAAAAGCAGGCATCCCTGTGTCCTCTGTGGCTTGAATTTGTGGTTTTTAGGGTTATTTCAGCAGCCTGCGCCGGGTCAGCACCAGCGCGATATAAAAGCCGGCGCCG
>JAJXTJ010000084.1 GCA_021783895.1 Pseudomonadota bacterium
TTCGGGGTTGAGCCACCAAAAATTTGCACGACCTCTAACCGACACCTTCCAACTCGAATTTTCTTTCATCATCAGGGGTGGCTGCAACTGCAATGCCCGTTAGACTCGCCCACGGATGGCTTTCGTTCTTCTGGCGTTGCCGCTCTTTCACCAGAAAAACAATGGCCAGCACCGCACACAAACCGGGGATTAATGACACGACGAAAATGGTTCGCAGCGACACATGCGCCACCAGCAGCATTGCGGTGAGCGGCCCGAGGATGGCGCCGAACGTATCCAGCGTGCGGTGAAACGCAAACGCGCGTCCTATGGTTGCAGGAGTAGTGGACTCGGTCAGCAGCGCATCGCGCACCGGCGAACGGATAGACCAGCCGATCCAGCCTACCGTCCGTCCGAACAGCACATGCCACCAACTCGTAGCGAGGGCAAACGTGGCTTTGCTGGCGGCAGTGATGGCATAGCCCAGAATCGCCAGTCCCTTGCGCTTGCCGATGCGGTCGCTGTACCAGCCGGACCAAATCTGAAACAGGGTCGAGACACCATCGGCCACGCCTTCGATCAGGCCCAAGGCGAACGCCGGTGCGCCAAGCACGCTGGAGAGAAACAGCGGCAGGATAGCGGTCGCCATCTCGTGGTTCCAGTCACTGAACAGGCTTGCCAGCCCCATGCCGAGGATGTTGCGATTCAACCAGCGCTGGGGTGCGGGTTCGGTGACCGGGTCTGCGTGGTCGGTGGCCATGCAATCTCCTTCAACACAATGGGCGGCGTTCGGCCACTCAATCATCAGACGGTATCGTTGAATGGGGCGTTGCCGCGCCGGGCAGGCAGCGGATAACAATCGTTTTCACCAGCAGAACTATTGGTAGGACGGTCAACCAACCCGCCAGCACATCGGCGGGGAAATGAGCCCCCACGCTGATGCGGGAAATTCCCACCCACAGAACGAAAGCAACGAGTATGGTGCGACCGGCCTTACGTGCGACCGGCCAGAAACTCGCCCCCACCAGCATGGCGAACGAAGCATGGCCGCTCGGCAGACTGTGGTGGAATTCCGGTTCGCCGAGAATGTGCAGGCTCCCCGGCTCCAAGGCGAGGGGCGGACGCGGGAAGTCGAGAAAGGGTTTTATCCACATGAGGAAGGCGCCGTCAGCGACATAAGCCAGACTGAACACCGCAAGCGCGCCCAGCCAGAAGATCCCCAGTTGCTGTCCGAGGCGGCTGTCATGCCGCAAGGCGCGCCCGACGACGATGAGCGCGACAATGAATGCCGCCGCGAGATAGATCGGAAAAAATTTATACTCGCCGATGCGCGTACCCAGCAGCATGAAGCCGTCGAGGTAATCACCGCGCACGTTGTTGATGACATGGAACAGCCAAACATTGGCACCGCCCCAGTCGTAGAGAATTTCCTTGAGCATTTACACCCTTTCAAATTGCCACAAAAATCCAGCGTTCACCTACTGTAATATCAACCCGCATTACCCTATGCTGCTTCATTCGCAAAAACCTTTCTGTACAAGTCTTCGCCATAACTTGTCGCCAACGGCTCGCCTTCCACCAGCCTGCTGGACTGCACGGGCAATAACCCTGGTCAGGTGGTCGGGACGATGACAACGTCCCGACCCATTTGCATCAACGTCAATTCATATCCGTTCCTTGCCGATGTTTCCATACATGAGCTTCCTCAAACGACGTGTAAAAAATAGCCTAGAACCGCCAGCAGTCCGCCTGCGATCATGAGCGCAAAGCCCCAGCAAATCTTGCAGCTCGCCGTGGTGTATCCGATGCCGGCACCGAGCCCACCCAAACAGCCTATGGTCACCGCGACGGCAACCGTTTGGAATCGACAAGAATCTCTCTTTCACTGGCCTACACCCGTAGCGTGGCAACAAGCCGTTGCGGATAGAGCAGCAAGCCCAGCGCAGTGTTGATATCAGGCACTGCCACTTTCGCCGCCAGCAGGGTTTCAACCGCAACCCCCTCACCCTGCATTACGGCGATACCAAGCGCTGCCGCCGCGAGCATCAGGCGGTCGTTGCGTCCGTTGCCGATACAGACACAGTTCGATGCGCCCAGGTTTTCCACGTAGCGCAGCTTGGCGGAATTCTGGTTGCCGGGCGGAAGAATAACGAGTTGGCAAGGGATTCCGGCGAGTGCTTCCTTGGCGTGACTGAAGGTGTCCGCCGTCACTACGTGAATCGCAAGTTTTTCGGCCAGACAGCAGAGCGCATCCCGCACGCCAGGCAGCAGCACTCCGTCGCAGGCCAGGGTGCCGTTGAAATCCGCCACCAGGTAATCGAGGCGCAGGGTTTCCGCGCCGGGAATGGCGATTTCAAGCATCGGTTTCTCCTTGCTGTGGCATTGCCGCCAGCGCCCTTGCCGCGCCTTCCCGCACCGCATGGGTATGATGCTGTGCTTGCAGTGTACTCAGGGTAGCGGTGCGTACCGTCGCATCCATTATTTGGTCGAGACTATTGACGATTTCCAGTCCTTGCACCACATCTGTCGGGTGGCGCAGGGCGCAGGACACCAGTGCATCCGCCGCCTCAGACTCGCCGCGCCAACCCAAAGCGATGATGGCACGCATCCGTATATCCGCCAGGGGATGCAACAGGGCATGGGTCAATTTTTCCCGGTAGCTCCTTGCGCTGAGTTCCGCCATCCGGGCGCCACAGACCGGACAGATATCCGCTTCCGCAGGAAGCGGCATGAAACAGGCCAGACAGAAGCCGGGATGTTCGCTCATGGCGCTTCGATCAAAGATGGCAGCCGGGCTGCGAGGTTGTTCAAGCGCGCCAGCTCCGCTGTAAGTTCTCGGGCACGGTCGTCTGCCTGTGCGGCGTTTTCCGCGCCGCTTTTCATGCCTTTTTTTACTGCTGTCGCTATGCCTTCCAGTGTGGCATCGAGGCGTTCCAGCATGGCGGCCTTGAAATCGCGCATGCTTTTGTCCAGCCGCTGGGCGAAGTCGTAGCGCACCCGCCCGGCCTGAGTGTCGGTCAGCTCACGGCCATAGTTTTGCGCTGCCTTCAGAATCAACCCGTCGCCGAGGAATTTGGGCAGCGCATGCAACAGCGAGGTGGTCATGATCTTGAGACTACCCGGCGTCTCCCAGAATTTGTAATAAAAGCCGGATTTAGTGCTCCATGCCGATTCCGCGCCGACGGCTTCGAATGGGATGGAAAACAGCTCCGACGAAAAGCGGTATAGCTGGTCTACCGTGGCATCCATTTTTCCGATGAAGCGTTCGCATATGGCTTGGAATAGGGCATCCAATTTCTCGTCTTCATCATGGCGAAAGCCATCCCAGGCGGCGCGCACCTCATCCACCGCGTAGCGCCGCAAGTCCTCGTGCAATTCGCCGGAAGGCAGATGGCGCACGGATTCGAAATAGACTTTCAGTTTTGCCTCGATAGCGCGGGTCAGTTTTGCCTTGAAGGATTCCACGTCCGCCGTCACGTCCTGATTTGCCAAGCGTTTGACATCCGCTTCCAGCAGGATGATGAAGTCGTACCTTTCTTGCGCAATCTCGCCGCGCTTCTTCTCGAAGGCTTCAACTTTGCGGCGCAATTCTTCCACCGGCATGGAAAGGGTAGACAGGGCAAGCTCTGCGTTGAATCGGGCCTGGGAAACGAGCCTGAGCAAACCTTTGGCGATGGAGACGACCAGTGCGTTGCCCTTGCCTTCCATCAGAAAATGTCCAAGCGCTTCGGTAAATGCAGGGAAGCGACTTTGCGCCAGCAATACTTCCGAGTCGGCCTTGCGTCCTTCAAGAGCCAGGCGGGCAGAGACCGGAAACACAGGTACCGGCTTCCCCATGGCCTCCGTCAGGACGCGGGATGCGAAGTCGGTCGATTCGGTCAAGTCTGCTTCGGAGAGCAAGTCGATCTTGTTGAGCAGGAAGAAAATCCGCCCTGCATACTCCCGTACTTCCTTGAGAAAATCGTACTCCGCCTGCCCCACCGGCTGATCCACGGACAGCAGGAACAGCACCGCGTCGGCTTTGGGCAGGAAACGGTAGGTGTTATCGGTGTTGTGCCGATATATCGAGCCGATGCCCGGCGTGTCGATGAGGCGCACGCCGTTTTTCAGCCAAGAGGAAGGCCATGCGATGCGTACTTCACCCACGCCCTTTTCGTTACCGGGATTGCCCTTTTCTGTGGCAAAGTTCCACAGAGCCTCAAGAGGTACCTGCCGTTCTGCGCCGTCCTGGAACATCACCTGCACCGCCGACTCCTTGCCGTATTCGAGGATCGTGACGATAGCGGTCAGGGGCACCACCCCCACTGGCAGGATGTCCGCGCCGATGAGGGCGTTGAGCACGCTGCTCTTCCCTCGCTTGAACTCGCCTACCGCCACCAGGTTGAACACTTTCGTGTCTGCCCGCTCTCGCAATGCACGCAACTCGGTGGGCGGAATGCCAGCCAGCATCTCGATGTCGTCCATGCATTGCCGGAGGATTTGGAGGTTCATCAACCCTCCCCGCAAGCGTAATTCCTTGTATTCATCGTTACCTCTTTACCCGCACCACTGTTACTGTACAGTGGGCATAGGCAATCACCTGACGTGCCACCGAGCCGATCAGCCATCGCTCGAACAGGCTGTGACCGCGATGACCCAACACGATGTGGTCTATGTCGTGGTCTTCGGCATAGAGCACGATGCTTTCGGCGGGATGCCCAATCACCACCTCGAAGTGAGCCGTCAAACCAGCGACCTGAGATTTCAGCGGCTGCAGCAAGTGGGTGTAATGGCGGCGCGAGTTTTCGATAGCTGCCTCGGTCTCCACCTCTGCACCGAATTCCGGCGGGCGTGCTACCGCCAGCACGTGCAGTTCTGCGCCGTATTTTTCCGCCAAGTCCAAGGCTAAATCGAAAGCTGCCTTGGCTGAATCCGAACCATCGTAGGCGATAAGTAGTTTTTGAAGCATGGTGTTCTCCTTAGTCGTTTGTGTCTTTTTCATCGGCCTGCTTCAGCAGGTGCCGGGGCAGGAAAAATGCGTTGGCGATGAGCGTCGGCACCACCGCGCTGCCGATCACCGTTGCCACCAGAGCCGAATACTGCGCCTGGTCAATCAAATGGTGAGACAACCCGAACAGAGCGGAGATAGTGCCGAAAGTGAGGCCTGTGGACATCAACAGCGTGGTATACATGCCTTCCTGCTTCGGCGAACCGTAAGCCCGTGTCACCGGATAGACACCCGCCACTTTCGTCACCATCTTCACCAGCAGCAATGCGATGAACGCCAGAGGAGCTGCCACCAGTGCCGGCAGGGAAACCAGCGCACCGGCGCGGATGAAATAAAACGGGGTGAGCAGGCCGAAGGTCAGGGTGCGCAGCCGCCGCACCAGCGCGTGATCCTTGCCCACCGTGCCCGCCAGCACCATGCCGATGAGGTAAGCGGGCAGCACCGCCTCGCTGTCGGCCCAGGTGGCCAATGCGCCCATGCCGAACAAACAGGCCATCAGGAATTTGGCCTCCAGTTCCGATGGGCGGTTGCCATAGCGTTTGAAGAAGCGCGGCACGATCCAGGGCAGGACGAAGAAAACCACTATGCCGACGCCGAGAAAAACCAAGGTTCTGCCGGTGAACGGCGCAAAGATCAGCCCCAGCGCCACTACGGTGGCGAGGTCGGTGATGAAACATGCCGCCAGCACCGTCTTGCCGTAGTCCGTGGCATTGAGGCCGAATTCCAGCATCACCGCATACACCACCGCCACCGATGTGGTGGACATGGCGATGCCGGCCAGCCAGCTGGCCTCCGTGCTCCATCCCAGTCCCCAGCGGGCGAGCGCCGCGCAGCCAAGAAATGGCGTAATGAAGCTCACCAGGCCGATGGCCGTGGCCTGCTTCCATTGCTTGCGAAACACTACCGGATCGAGTTCCGCGCCGGCGAGGAAAGTCAGCAGTATTGCCCCTGCACCGGAAAGAAACTTGAGCCAGGTGGCGTCCCCCGCCAGCAGCGCGCTACCCAACACCGCGCCGATGATGAGTTGGGCGATGGTGCCGACGACCATTTCCGACAGGGCTGTCGCCACCCTGAGCCAGATGGACAGCAGTGTGGCGACCAGCGCCAGCCCCAACCACAACGCCGCTTGCGCCCAGATTAGATCGGAA
>JAJXTJ010000085.1 GCA_021783895.1 Pseudomonadota bacterium
TACTATGCCGGCGCCGCTGGCCAACCGTTTTTCCCATTTCGAGGTCGAGGCCAATCTCGATGACTGGGTAACCTGGGCCTTCGCCCACAACATCGACGAACGGCTGATCGGCTTCCTGCGCTTCCGCCCCGAACTGCTGTTCGATTTCGACCCGGCGCACAACCCCGTCGCCTTCCCCAGTCCGCGTTCGTGGGAATTTGCCCATCGCGCCCTGCAAAAGTTCGGCGACCATCCGGAGCTATTGCTGCCGACCCTGCAAGCCTGCGTCGGACCGGCAGCCGGGCTCGAACTCAACGCCTTCATAGAAAATCTCGACCGCATGCCGGACCTGGACGCCATCCTGCGCGGCGAGGAGGTCGCCGTGCCGCGCGAAGTGGATCTCCAGTACGCCGTCGCCTCGGCCCTGGTGGGTCGTGCGATCCGCGCCAGGGGCAGCCCCGGCGCACGTGTAATCCACGGCCACATCCTGGATTACGCCGGACGCTTTCCACTGCGCGAGATGGGCATCATGCTGGTTTCAGACATGCACCGCGCCATCGGCCAGAACCTGTTCGACGTACCGCAGTTTTCCAAATGGGCGAATGCCGTCTCCGATTTGATGCTGTACGAAATGTAAGGCTACCCATGTCGGGCGTAGACATCGAAACCAAGCTGGCTGCGGCCCGCACCCGGCTGATTCTGGACAAGCCGTTCCTCGGCGCTTTGGCGCTGCGTCTGCCGATGGTCGCCGCTGATCCGAAGTGGTGCCAGACCACCGCAACGGACGCCCGCAGCTTTTACTACAACCCTGACTACATCGACGCTCTGAGTCTGGAACAGGCCCAGTTCGTCCTCGCCCATGAGGCACTGCACTGCGCTCTGTCCCATTTCGCGCGGCGCCAACACCGAGTCAGGTGGCGTTGGGATGTCGCCTGCGACCATGCCATCAACCCGCTCCTGGTCAAGGACGGCCTCAAGCCGCCACCCGGCGCGCTGGTGCTGGACAGCTTCGAGGGCATGACGGCGGAGGAAATCTACCCCTGCATCGCCGAAAACAACACTGACCAACCGATGGATCAGCACATCTATGACGCCCCGGACAGCGACCCGCAAAGCAGCGGCCAGCAGCAAGGCGACGAGCAGCGCAACGGCGGCCAGGGAAAAACACCGCAGCAGGAAAAAACCGGGACGGGCGGAAACCGGGAAGGCGCACAACAGGATGGACTGAATGGCGCACCTCAGCCGCGCCCGTTGACGAGCGGGGAGCGCGAGGCTCTTGCCGCGCAGTGGCAACAGCGCCTCGCTGGCGCTGCCCAGCAGGCGCAACAGGCCGGCAAACTGGGCGGACTGCTGGCGCGCATGGTGAGCGAACTGTTGCAACCGAAACTACCCTGGCGTATGTTGCTGGCCCGCTACATGACCCAGATTGCAAGGGATGATTACAGCTATATGCGCCCTTCGCGCCGCGAGGGGCAGATGATCCTGCCCTCCCTGAGGAGCTCCCAGGCGGATATCGTGGTCGCAATCGACACCAGCGGCTCGATCAACAGCGTGGAATTGAATGAGTTTCTGGCCGAGATCGACGCTCTCAAAGGCCAGTTGCGGGCTTGGGTCACCCTGCAAGCCTGCGACTCCGCCTTGGCCGAAGGGGGGCCATGGATATTCGAACCCTGGGAAGAATTCAAGCTGCCGAGGGAGTTTCAGGGCGGAGGCGGCACCGACTTCCGACCGGTATTCGAATGGGTCGAGCAACAGGGACGATCGCCCGATTTGTTGCTTTATTTTACCGATGCCGAGGGCGACTTCCCCCCATCAGAACCTCATTACCCCGTAATCTGGCTGGTCAAAGGCAAGGCACCGGTGCCATGGGGACAACGCATCCAACTCAACTGATCGATTCCATGTCAGAACTCACCCCCGAAGACGCTCTGCGTCTCAACGTCCTCCTCGCCGGGGAAATCCAGGCGATCCGTATCGACGAATCCAACATGACGGTTCACGGCCTGACGCCGCGCGGCGAGGCTGCGGTCAAGCTGCACCCGATCGGGCGCAACGACCAATATCTGCGCCGGGTACGTGAACTGCTGGCGGGCCACGCCATCGGTTCGCCCGGTGGCTACCCGGTATATATCCAGCGCTGGACGCGGATGGGACAGGCACGCGACAAGGGACTGGATCGCCTGCTGCTGCTCGGCGAGCCCGAGGCGGTGGTATCGGTGGCCTATTCCAACGGCCTCACCGACGAATTGGCGCGTTGTGCCTGGTGGGCCATGCCGACCTCTGACAACGCCCGGCGCATGCTGGAAAGGGACGGTGTCGTTCGGGGAAAAATGGGCAAAATCCTGGCGGGTTACCTGATCGAACATCTGCCCTTCGAAAACGAACCCCATATCATCATCGACACCGTGCGGATCGTGCTCCAGTCAGGGTTGACCGATGCGCCTGCCCAACAGCGTCTGTGGAAGAGGGGGGCCAGCAACAATGCCTACTACATCGGCTTTCTCGAACGCATGCCGGACGATCTGCCGGAAGTGCACACGCCACGCGCCGATAGTGAGACCCAGCGGACAAAACTGGCGCCGCTGATCGCGCAGGGCAACGCTTACGCCAGCCAACTGGAACGGCTGTTATCCGGGCCGGGCCAAACTTTCCTCCAGACCAGCGAGGAAGTGTTGCGCCGCCCGGAAAACCAGGACGTAGTCGTCGCCCTGTTGAACGCGGTGACGAACTATTTTTCAGCGGTGCGGATGGGGATCGGCAACCATGGAGGCTCAGTCGAGGCGGCACTTGCCCATGCCGAAGCACTCTGCGCCAGCAACGAACCGCCGGAGGAAATACGGAACCTGCTCAATGCGGTGCCGGGTTTGGCGGGAGAAATACGGGCGATGATCGCACTGGCCTGCATGGGCGCGGAAGTGATGACACCGGTACTGGCGCTCACCACCGCCGCCGGCACCTTGATGCGTCAAAAGCTGGAGCCGGTGACCACCCCTATCCTGCAGCTGTTTGCCACACTCAGAGACCAGCCTTTCACCGCTGCCACCCCAAGACGACGGCGCTAATTTCCGACCGCATTCAGCCGTCTGACTTTGATCAGATTTAGTGCAGCCCGGAAATATATTCCGCCACGGCTTTCATGTCCTGGTCGGACATTTTCATGGTGACCATCTCCATCATCTTGAGAGGGTCGTTGGCACGTTCGCCGGAGCGGAAATTTTTCAGCTGGGTTTCTATATATTCGCCATGTTGGCTACCCAAGCGAGGGAACATCCCAGGGATGCCGGAACCGGTAGGGCCGTGGCAACCGCTACAGGCCGGCACGCCCATCGCTGTAACACCGCCACGATAGATTTTTTCACCTTGCGCGGCCAGCATTTTGTCCTTGGCGGCGGACGGCGCCAGCTTTTGTCCGCCAAAATAGGCCGCCAGGTTCTTCGTGTCTTCCGGCGAAAGCGCCGCGACAATGCCCGTCATGATTGGATTTTTGCGTTCGCCCGATTTAAAGTTGGTCAGCTGCTTGTAAATGTATTCAGGATGCTGGGATGCCAGTCTCGGATAGATCGGAAGCAGGCTATTGCCATCCGCACCATGGCACGCAATGCAGACTGTATTGACGATCTGCTGAGCCTTCGCCGGATCAGCCACCGTTTCCGCGTTTACCCCTGATGCGGTCATCAACCCGACAACCGCTGCCATCACCATGGCTTGTTTCATCACCTACCCCTTAAAAAACCGTTGCATGAATTCGAAAAAAATAACATGGCATTCTATATCAAGAATGCCTTATCATGCCAGACTGAAAAAGGAACAATATGGCATTATTTCAAGAAGCACAGTTTTTTATCTCGGCGGACAAACTCACCGACCTGCCACCGCCCAACGGCATCGAGATTGCCTTCGCGGGCCGCTCCAATTCTGGCAAATCCAGTGCAATCAATACGTTGGCAAACCGCAACCGTCTCGCTTTTGTCAGCAAAACACCGGGGCGCACCCAGTTGATTAATTTTTTTAGCCTCGGCAACGACCACTTTCTTGTCGACCTTCCTGGCTACGGCTACGCCAAGGTGCCCGAGGCCATGCGCGTGCATTGGCAGAGCGTGCTGAGCCGCTATCTGATGGAGCGGGAATCTCTGTACGGGCTGGTGCTGATCATGGATGCCCGCCACCCGCTTACCCCGCTGGACCACCAAATGCTCAACTGGTTTATCCCCACCTGCAAACCGGTGCATATCCTGCTCACCAAGGCGGACAAGCTCAGCAAGCAGCGAGCTACGACCACTCTGCGCGCCGTTCGGGCGGAACTAGAACGCACTTACCCAAACAGCACGGTTCAACTTTTTTCCAGCCTGAAACGCATCGGTCTTGACGAGGCGGAAGCGATCATAGGGAAATGGCTGTCCACCTCCCAGAAGGATGTGGGGGCCGTGGTTGCGCATTGACGCAATCTGGTGACATTGGTAGTCTTAACTAAAATAAAAACCCCCCGGATAAAGGGGAGTAAACCCGGGGGGCGAAACGCCTTAATAGGGGATTAAGGCACCCGCTCAGGGAGGAAAAGCGGGGGACGAAAGGTCATCATCCATATGCTCAGAGTGGAAAGGCTTGAATAAAGTTCCGCGCTTATACATGGATTTTGGCATTTTCCACTACCTATACAGATACACCACATAATGAGACCGTGCGACCTGCGGACTCCATCCAAACAGGACTAGAATATGCACACTTTTGGCAAATATCCTCATAAACGCATGCGTCGCATGCGGCACGACGAGTTTTCCCGCCGTCTGATGCGCGAAACAGTGCTGACGTCGGCCGACCTTATTTACCCGGTGTTTGTGTTGGATGGCGATAGCCGTGCCGAGAAGGTTGCCTCCATGCCTGGAGTGATCCGGCAAACCCTGGACATGCTTCTTCATCAGGCGGAGGAATGCGTCAAGCTCGGCATCCCGGCTCTGGCGATTTTCCCGGTGATCGATCTGCCCCTCAAAAGCCTGGACGCGGCCGAAGCCTATAACCCGGATGGCCTGGTACCCCGGGTGGTGCGCGCCCTGAAACAGCGTTTTCCGGAATTAGGCATCATCACGGACATTGCGCTTGACCCCTACACCATCCATGGCCAGGACGGACTGATCGACGGTAGCGGCTACATTCTGAATGACGAGACGGTGGCCGTATTGGCAAAGCAGGCGCTCACTCACGCCGAGGCCGGCGCCGATGTGGTTGCCCCTTCGGACATGATGGACGGACGTATCGGCGCGATACGCAACGCGCTCGACGGCCAGAATTATATCCATACCCGGATTCTGGCTTATTCCGCCAAGTATGCCTCGAGCTTTTACGGGCCGTTCCGCGACGCCGTCGGCTCCGCCGCCAATCTGGGAGCGGGCAACAAATATACCTACCAGATGGATCCGGCCAACAGCGATGAAGCCTTGTGGGAAGTGGGGCTGGACCTCGAAGAAGGCGCCGACATGGTGATGATCAAGCCAGGCATGCCCTATCTCGACATCGTTCGACGCATCAAGGACGTCTACCAGGCTCCCACTTTTGTTTACCAGGTTAGCGGCGAATATGCCATGCTCAAAGCGGCTATCCAGAATGGCTGGCTAAACGAGAGGGCCTGCGTGCTGGAGGCATTGCTGGGATTCAAGCGCGCCGGCGCGGATGGGATCCTGACCTACTTTGCGCTGGATGCGGCGAACTGGCTCAAGGAAGGCTAAATGGGGTGATGGGGAATGAGTGATGAAAATCTTTTGACCATCGCTCATTCCTCCTTACCCATCACCCTCTTGAAAACATAAGGGCATCATCTTTCTTCAAGCAAGGCCTCGACTTGCTTGGCCTGTGCGCGCGCATTTTTTTCAGCATGTGCGCGCGGAATTTGGCGTATATCCGCCGTGGCAAAAACCGTAACATTAATTTCTGCGAGGCCATCCAGCAAGGTGAAGACGGGAAATGAGCGCTCCTCACCCCCGAAATGGAGACGTTTTTCGCCGCTTTTGTAGGACACCCGCCTGTCCAGTAGAAACAATTCCACCTCCTTGGCGCTATCCGTGAACAACTGCAGGTTAATGTCCGAGTGGCGGGTCGCCGTGCCATTCAAAACCGAACCGGTAAGATAAGGATG
>JAJXTJ010000086.1 GCA_021783895.1 Pseudomonadota bacterium
GTCCTTCAAGGCTGCCGCCGCCAATGCCCACTGGAACAAGGCGCCGGGCTTCTACGAAATCCTCACCGACGAACCCGGCAAGGCCAGCTGGCCGATCACCGGCGCCACCTTCATCCTGATGCACAAGGTCCAGAACAAGCCGGCAAACGCCGCAGAAGTCATGAAATTCTTCGACTGGGGCTACACCAATGGCGGCAAAATGGCGCTGGACATGGACTACATCCCGATGCCCGACAGCGTCGTTAAACTGGTCAAGGGCGCATGGAAAACCCAGATCAAGGATGCTGGCGGCAAGGCAATCTGGAACTGATTGGAGTAGGAGCGCCGCTTGCGGCGCGAACAATCCCGAGCAAACATGGCGTGTTTTCGGCCCGCAAGCGGGCCTCCTACAGGCAGAACAAATTTGCCCTGACAATCGACCCCCGCAAGAACGCGGGGGTTTTTTGTGAGGATATTCCGTTTTCGAGGAGCCCAAATGAATTTCCATGAAACCATCCAATGCCAACTCGACGCAGCGATTGACGGCTTGTCCCGCGCCCGCGACGGCATCGCCAACATGAAACCCGACGAGACACAGGAAATTGGCCGGCAAATCGAGTCAGCCGCTTTCTACCTGGCGGATATCCAGTATAATTGGACATCCCTGGAGCGAAGCCGTGCCGACCGGACCGCCTTCACCAAGTCCACTTCGGAGTCTTTATGAACAACCTGAAGAAAATCGAGAAACGCATTCTGAAAGCCCCGGACGAGCACGCTTCGCAGGTTTTCAGGGAACTGGTCAAAGCGCTCGAACATAAAGAAAATTTTAACTTAACGGCGATTTACGACCTCGACTATGATGACTTCCAGTTGGTGCTGGATGTTTTGAAGGATTGGCGGCTTGACCGCTATGCAAAAACCCGGAAGCGCCTGAAAGCCCTTCCTGATATGCAGTAATAATAAAAGCGCAGGACTGAACATTGCCTCAACACGCTCCCCGGAGAATGCCGGGGTTTGCGACGAAAGAAGATGTCGTGGCTTGCCGGGCACGAGAAATAGCCCGGCATCCCGAACCTGTTATAATTTATTCCCATGTCCAAATTATTCTCCGACTCACGCCTGAAACAGCAGCATCTGCTGGATATGGCCTTCCGCAACACCACGCGATTCTTCGCCTTTCTGGTGTTCGCCATCCTCGCCGGGATCGTGGTATCTCTGCTGATCGGCAGCCTTCCCGCCATCAGGGCGTTCGGCTTCAAATTTCTGGTCAGTTCGGAATGGAATCCGGTAACGGAGCAATTCGGCGCACTGGTGCCGATAATCGGCACCTTGTCCACTTCGATTATCGCCCTGCTGATCGGTATCCCGGCCAGCTTCGGTATTGCCCTGTTCATCACCGAGATGTCGCCGCGCTGGCTCAAACGACCGCTCGGCATCGCGGTGGAGCTGCTGGCCGGCATCCCGAGCATCATATATGGCATGTGGGGCCTGTTCGTCTTCGCCCCGGCCTTCGCCAGAATCGAACCCTGGCTCACCGACCACCTCGGCAATACGGCCCTGATCGGCCCGCTATTCCAGGGACCGCCGATGGGCATCGGCATGCTCACCGCCGGCCTGATCCTGGCGATCATGGTAATCCCTTTCATCGCCTCGGTAATGCGCGACGTGTTCGAGATCGTGCCGCCGATGCTCAAGGAATCGGCTTACGGCCTCGGCGCCACCACCTGGGAAGTGGTCTGGCACGTGGTTCTCCCCTACACCAAGATCGGCGTGGTCGGCGGCATCATGCTCGGCCTCGGTCGCGCGCTGGGCGAAACCATGGCGGTGACCTTCGTCATCGGCAACGCTCATGATCTCAGCGCTTCCCTGCTGATGCCGGGCAACAGCATTTCCTCGGCGCTCGCCAACGAATTCACCGAAGCGGTCGGACCTCTTTACACCTCGGCATTGATCGAGCTGGGCCTGCTCCTGTTCCTGATCACCTTCATCGTGCTCTCGCTGTCCAAGCTGTTGCTGATGCAGCTGACCAAGCGTGAAGGCAAGCAGTCCTAGGGTCCTCGAGATGCTCTCTCTTTACGCGCGCAGACGCCTGGTCAACAACGTCAATCTGGCCTTTTCCCTGCTCGCCATGGTGTTCGGGCTGTTCTGGCTGGTCTGGATCCTCTGGACCCTGGTCGCGCAAGGCTTTCACGGCCTGAGCCTCGCCATGTTCACCCAGATGACACCGCCGCCGGGCAGCAACGGCGGCCTGCTCAACGCCATCGCCGGCAGCTTCGTCATGACCATGATCGCAGCCCTGATCGGCACTCCGATCGGCATACTCGCCGGCACTTATCTGGCGGAATTCGGCCAGAGAGGCTGGCTCGCGCCGACCACGCGCTTCGTCAACGACATCCTGCTGTCAGCGCCCTCCATCGTGATTGGTTTGTTTGTCTACGAAGTCTATGTGGTAAGCGTAGGCCACTTCTCAGGCTGGGCGGGTTCGCTCGCGCTGGCCCTGATCGTCATCCCGGTAGTGGTGCGGACCACCGAGAACATGCTGCGGCTGGTGCCGAACAGCCTGCGCGAGGCAGCGGCCGCCCTCGGCGCGCCGCAATGGAAAGTCATCATGCTGGTCACCCTGCGGGCCTCCACCACCGGCATCCTGACCGGCATCCTGCTGGCGGTGGCGCGCATCAGCGGCGAAACCGCGCCGCTGCTGTTCACCGCCCTGAACAATCAGTTCTGGAGCAGCAACATGAACCAGCCGATGGCCAACCTGCCGGTAGTGATCTTCCAGTTCGCCATGAGCCCCTATGAGGATTGGCAACATCTGGCCTGGGCAGGCGCTTTGCTGATCACCTTCATGGTGCTGACACTGAATATTCTGGCGCGAATTTTTTTCCGCCAGAAGGCCTCATCGCATTAAACGCCGCTTAACCGGACCCGATAATGAACGCAACCGTGATTAGCAACCCCAAGATCATCCTCAAGAACCTGAATTTCCATTACGGCCTGTACCATGCCCTGAAGTCCGTCAACCTGAGCATTCCGGAAAAGAAAGTCACCGCCTTCATCGGTCCGTCCGGCTGCGGCAAGTCCACCCTGCTGCGCACCTTCAACCGCATGTACGAGCTTTACCCCAAGCAGGTCGCCACGGGTGAAATCATTCTGGATGGCGAGAATATCCTTGATGCCCAGCAGGACCTGAACCGGCTGCGTGCCAAGGTGGGCATGGTGTTCCAGAAACCGACACCGTTCCCGATGTCGGTTTTCGACAACATCACCTTCGGCGTGAAGCTGTATGAAAACCTGAGCAAGCGCGACATGATGGATCGCGTCGAATGGGCGCTGCGCAAGGCCGCGCTGTGGAACGAGGTCAAGGACAAACTCAAGCAGAACGGCAACAGCCTGTCCGGCGGCCAGCAGCAGCGGCTGTGCATCGCCCGCGCCATCGCCGTGAGGCCCGAAGTGGTGCTGCTCGACGAACCGGCCTCGGCGCTGGACCCGATCTCCACAGCCCACATCGAAGAGCTGATCCACGAACTGAAGAAGGACTACACCATCATCATCGTCACCCACAACATGCAGCAGGCGGCGCGCGTATCCGACTACACGGCCTACATGTACCTGGGCGAACTGATCGAGTTCGGCAATACCGACATGATCTTCACCACGCCGAAAAAGACCGCGACGGAAGACTACATCACTGGCAAATTTGGCTGATCAAAACAAGCGCCTTTCTCATTTTCCTCCTCTCCCTCTTGCGGGAGAGGATTGAGGATGGGCACCCCTTGCCGGATTAGGGAGAGGGGTGAGGATGCGCCACGCGCACCGGTTGGGCGTAGGTTGGTGCGCACGGCGCACCCTACATGTATTTCAACACCGTAACCTGGCTCGCCTTCATCAACCGGCGGAATCCTTTGTCGAAGGTCACCAGATGCACGTGATGAGACTGCGCTGCGGCTGCAATCCAGGCATCCGGAATAGCGTTACCACTCAGGCCATACCGCGCGCACAGATGCTCGAACAACGGCCATTCATCCCCCAGAGAAAGTAATTCCACCCCCGGCGAATCCAGCACCGCACGCAGGAAAGCCTGAGCATCCACTATGGGCGTGGGATCAAAAAAAACCTTCGGGTGCGTCACCAAACGTAAAAATCCGGAAGCCACCATAGGCAGAATCGCCAGCGACTGCCCGGCAGCGCTGGCATCCAACGCTGATTCCAGCCAAGCCAACGCCGGGACATAGTGCGGATGGTCCTGACGCGAAGCGGCCACCAGCACATTCACATCAGGCGTCACGCCGCATCATCCGCAGCGTCAAGCAGAGCACGATGAGTCAATGCGTCCGCCACCGTTGTTCGCAGCCCCCCTCTTCCAGCATAAACCGGAAGCGCAGGACGATGCCGACTGGGTTGCGTTACCTGAGCACGCAACCGTAACGCCAGACCCTGCTCTATCAAGCGGGTCAAGCTAGTATGCTCCTTCGCCGCCAGGGACTTGGCCTTGGTCAGCAGCCCATCATCAATATCAAGCGTTGTTCTCATGATCACCCTGTCAATATAAGTGCAGATTTATGCATTAGACTACCCCGAGCAAACAAAAAAAACAATCCTGAGGTTTCCAAAAATGGCGGAAGTCTGAATGGTATGATTTCCGCGTAAAACGTAGGGCGTCAATAAGCGAAGCGCATTGCGCCGCATGGAAATCCCCTCGATACTATCGCCATGCCTGATTACCGTCGCGCCTGGCATCCGGGCGGCACTTATTTTTTCACCGTCAATCTGCTGCAACGGCAGGGGTGCGACCTGCTGATCCAGCATGTGGATTTGCTGCGCGAGGCGGTGAGATCGGTACGGCAACATCATCCCTTCGTCATCCATGGTTGGGTGGTGTTGCCCGATCACCTGCATTGCATCATCGAACTTCCAGCCAATGATGCCGACTTCGCAACCCGATGGCGTTTGATCAAAATGGCTTTTTCAAAAGCACTACCAAAAACCGAACGGCGCTCCCTGGTTCGTGTTGCGCGAGGCGAGCGGGGTATATGGCAACGTCGTTATTGGGAACATTTGATTCGCGATGATGCAGATTTTCGTGCGCACATGGATTACGTTCACATCAATCCGCTCAAACATGGCTTGGTCAGGAGTGTGGGTGATTGGCCATATTCGACGTTTCACCGGCTGGTGGAGTTGGGCGTTTATCCGGCGGATTGGGCGGGAGGCGATGGAGATATGCTCGAATACGAAGATTGACATACGGTGCAATGCGCTTCGCTTATTGACGCCCTACGCCTTACGCGGGTTGGACCATTCAGCGCCCCTTGACTTCCTCCTGCGTAACCTTACAATCCCCATAAGTACCGCCTGCCCAGCGGTTCAGTCCAGCAAGGTTATCCGCCGCCAATGCGTGCGGGACTCTTGCTGGCTTGGGTGGGGCGACTGATAAACGCTATTCGTTAGAGTTTTATGTCACCACTATGGCAAGTATTAATTCCTCAGTAGCTTTGTCAGTGCTCATAAGCGCCCTACTTCTTTACTTTCCTAGGGTTGCTTTGGCAGAACAAATGAATACACGTTGCGATCATTCCATTATTCAGTTACTTGGGACGAAACTAGGGCTCGCCGACTTTTCTTACCCGAAAGATGGAATGTATCCCAGCCGGGAAAATGGTGGTTTGATTATCGCTGCCGCTTGCAGAAACATGCCTGCCGATCACACAAAAACCATTGCAGCTATTGTATACGATGAAGAGCCTGGAAATGATTTCGGCAAGCGTCTCTATGTGATAGTCGTGGATATCTCGAAAAAAATAATTATTGGAACCTATACCGACTCGTTAGGTGTGGATGCCGTCACAGAATGGCATAGTGATTCACTGACTATTGATACTGGCCGTTACTTGCTTGCGCCTGGAACAAGAGCATTTGGTTTAAGAACTCAGACTTTCAAGGAAGGGTGCGCATTTGAAGGTGGCTATGACGATGAACTTACGTTATTCGTTTTAAATGGCAAATCAATCCGACCTATTTTATCTGAATCTATGCTCCATTGGTATTATGGAAATGCGGACCGTTGTGATGGGCAGGACGTTCCACGTATTGAAGCTTATACTTCAATTTCTGTTCAGCC
>JAJXTJ010000087.1 GCA_021783895.1 Pseudomonadota bacterium
CGGACTCGCTCTGCTCGAGACCGTCTCCGCCAAAATGCGCATTTTCCGCGTGCCTGAATTCATGGGCACCGCCTTCCTGCTGGCGGTGCTGGGCATGCTTATCCATTTCCTGCTGGGGAGCTGAAATGGCGAATTTCTCAGGCCAACTCATCAACCTGTTCGCGGCGCTTTTGCTGCTGATCGCCTTCGCCATGCTGTCGCAGCGCCGGGTGTTGTCGCTGATCAACCTGTTTGCGCTGCAGGGGTTGATGCTCACCATCAGCACCGCGATCGTGGCCTGGTCCTCGGACCAGAATCACCTTTACTACTCGGCGGCGCTGACACTGGTGCTGAAAGTCCTCATCCTGCCGTGGATTTTGCACCGCCTGATCCGCAAACTGAACGTCAAATGGGACGTCGAAACCCTGTTCAACATCCCCACCACCATGCTGGTCGGCATTGCCCTGGTGGTATTCGCCTTCAACCTGGCGGCGCCGATTTCGCAGATGGCGGGCACCATCACCAAGGGTACCCTGGGGATCGCCATGGCCTGCGTGCTGCTCTCTTTCCTGATGATGATCACGCGCAGCAAAGCGGTGCCTCAGGTAATCGGCTTTCTCGCCATGGAAAATGGCCTGTTTTTCGCCGCCACCAGCGCCACCTACGGCATGCCGATGGTGGTGGAACTGGGCATCGCCCTCGACGTACTGGTGGGCATGGTCATACTGGGCATCTTCTTCTTCCAGATCCGGGAAACCTTCGACAGCCTGGATCTGAAGCACATGGAAAAACTCAAGGAAGATTGACGTGGAAATTCTCTGGATACTGGCGATTCCCCTGATCGGCGGCCTGCTGCTGGCGCTGTTTGGCGGCAAAAGCTTCGCGCCGGAACTGAACTCGACGATGAGCTTCATCACCTTCGTGGCTGCGGCATTCCTCACCGTCCGGGTCATCACCAACGGCCCGATGACCGCGCTGAGCGAACAGTTCTTCGTCGATTCCTTCAACGTCTTCCTGGTCACGCTGACCGCCTTCGTCGCTTTCACCACCTCGCTGTTCTCGCGCCCCTACATGCGCATCGAGCAGGCACACGGCAAACTCACCATCAACATGCTGCGTCTCTACCACAGCATGTACCAGATGTTCTCCTTCACCATGCTGCTGGCGCTGTTGACCAACAACCTCGGCATCATGTGGGTGGCGATGGAAGCGGCGACCCTGACCACCGTGCTGCTGGTCTCGCTCTACCGAACCCCGGCCAGCCTGGAAGCGGCGTGGAAATATTTCATCCTGTGCGGCGTCGGCATCGCCCAGGCGCTGTTCGGCACCATCCTGCTTTATTTCGCGGCGGAAAAGATCCTCGGCGCAGGCGGCAACGCGCTGCTGTGGACCCATCTCAATGCAGTCAAAACCCAGCTCGAACCAACCGTGCTGTCGCTGGCTTTCGTCTTCCTGCTGGTGGGCTATGGCACCAAAGTCGGCCTGGCGCCGCTGCACAACTGGCTGCCCGACGCCCATGCCGAAGGCCCGACACCGGTTTCGGCGGTGCTTTCCGGCCTGCTGCTCAACGTCGCACTGTACGCCGTGGTGCGCTCCAAGGTGCTGGTGGACGGCGCACTCGGCAGCCATCTCGCCGGCAACCTGATGATGGGCTTCGGCTTGCTTTCCGTGGTCATGGCCGCCTTCTTCCTGTCGCGCCAGAAAGACGTCAAGCGCATGTTCGCCTACTCCTCGATCGAGCACATGGGGCTGATGACCTTCGCCTTCGGCATGGGCGGCCCGGTGGCGACCTTCGCCGGGATGCTGCACATGACGGTACACTCCCTCACCAAATCGGCGATTTTCTTCGCCGTCGGTCATGCCACACAGAAATCCGGTACCCAGTTGATGGAAGACATCCGCGGCCTGATCACGACCAACCCCACCATTGGCTGGGGCCTGGCTATCGGCTCCCTGGCCATCCTCGGCATGCCGCCATTCGGCGTGTTCGCCAGCGAGTTCCTGATCCTCACCACCGCCATGCACGCTTACCCGTGGACCACGCCTTTCCTGCTCACCGCGCTGGGCGTGGCATTCGCCGCGATATTTGGCCGGATGCAGAGCATGGTCTTCGGCGAAACCACCGGACAACGTCTGCCCCACCCACCCGCGCTGGTGCCGGTGTTCGCGCATCTGGGATTGGTGCTGCTGCTCGGGCTGTACATCCCGCCCTACCTGGCCGACTGGTATCGTCAGGCGGCGGCGTTGATTGGATAATAGCTATCAGCGGTCAGCAAAAACTGCGCGGCAAGCCGCGCACAAAACCAGGCTGAAAGCTGACCGCTGATAGCTAGCAAGGAAAACATGAGACTAGACGAATTCCCGACAATATTTTCCAGACTGCCCGGCGCCATGCCGATCTGGCACGGCACGGTGGATGCCGTTCAATTCCGCAGCCTGTGCGAGCAGGTCGCGCATGGCGGCGGCAAACTGGTCGCGCTGTGGGGCAGCGACGAACTGGCGCGCGATGCAGGGTATGCGCTGCATGTTTCACTGGTCACCGCCATCGGCATGCTGTGCCTGACCCTGCCGCTGGATTCGGAGCATCCGGCCTATCCCGATATCAGCGACCTCTTCCCCTGCGCCAACCGGATGCAGCGCGCCGCAACCGACCTGCTCGGCCTGCACGCCACCGGTGCAGGCGACCATCGCAAGTGGATACGCCACGGCTCCTGGCCAAGCAGCGTGCACCCGTTGCGCAAGGATTTCGACGGCAATACCGTGTTCCCGACCGAAACCGATGGCTATTCCTTCGTTACCGTCACCGGCGACGGCGTCCATGAAATCCCGGTCGGCCCGGTCCATGCCGGCACCATCGAACCGGGGCATTTCCGCTTTTCGATCATCGGCGAGCGCGTGCTGCGGCTGGAAGAGCGCCTCGGCTACACGCACAAGGGCGTCGAAAAACTTTTCGAGCGCATGAATCTGGAACAGGGCGCGAAGCTCGCCGGGCGGGTCAGCGGCGACAGCACCGTAGCCTATGCCTGGGCCTATGCCCAAGCGGTGGAAAGCATCACCGGCACCACGCCATCGCCCCGCGCCTTGGCGCTACGCGCCGTGCTGCTCGAACTGGAGCGCATCCACAACCATCTCGGCGACACCGGCTACCTGGGTAACGACGTGGCGCTGGCATTCGGCTTTGCCCAGTTCTGGATCCTCAAGGAAGATGTGCTGCGCCTGAACGACGAACTGTTCGGCCACCGCTATCTGATGGACAAAGTGGTGCCCGGCGGCATCGCCTGCGACCTCGACGGCAAGGGCCGCGACCGCATCCTGAAGATGCTCGGGCATCTCGAACATGAGATCAATATCCTGAAAGACATTTACGACGAGCACGCCGGAGCCCAGGATCGCTTCCTCACCACCGGCCGGGTCGCGCCCGACCTGGCGGCTGAACTGGGATTGACCGGGTTGCCCGGACGGGCCAGCGGCCAAGCCTGGGACCTGCGCGCACAGTTTCCCTGCGCCCCGTATGAGAGTCTCGACGTGCGCATGGCCACCCATCTCAACGGCGACGTTGCGGCACGGGTCACGGTACGTTTCGAGGAAGTGCTGGAATCGATGCGCTTGATCCGCCTGATCCTCGACCAGCTACCGGCGGGAGAGCTCCGCGCAACCCTCGGCGACGCGCCGGAAAACGCGCTGGGGCTGGGCTGGGTGGAAGGCTGGCGCGGAGAGATTCTGATTGCGCTGCATACCGGCAAAAACAACGCAATCCATCGCCTGCACCCGCACGACCCGTCATGGCAGAACTGGCCGGTACTGGAGCACGCGATCATCGGCAATATCGTGCCGGATTTCCCGCTCATCAACAAATCGTTCAACCTGAGCTACACCGGGCAGGATTTGTGAGTGCCAGCGATCAGCTGTCAGCCTAAAACCACGCGGCGAAGCCGCACAACAAGCTGAAAGCTGACCGCTGACAGCTGAGAGCCAAAAAGACATGTACCAGATTATCAAACAAATATTGCGCACCGGCATCAAGACCGAAACGCCTCCCCAGCCCGACGATGCGATGCGCGTGGAAGTCCAGAACCTGCAGGAACAAATCCTGCGCCATGTTGGCCGGGCATTGGCGATCCGATGCGTGGATGCAGGTTCATGCAACGGCTGCGAGTTGGAAATCCACGCGCTCAACAACGCCTATTACAACATCGAAGGCCTGGGCATCCATTTCGTCGCCAGTCCGCGGCACGCCGACATGCTGCTGGTGACAGGGCCGGTTTCGCGCCACATGGAAATTGCGCTAAAACGCACCTACGACGCCACACCAGAACCCAAGCTGGTGGTCGCCATCGGCGATTGCGGCTGCGACGGCGGTCTCTTCGGCGAAAGCTATGCCAGCTGCGGAAAAATTTCCAACGTGATCCCGGTCGATGTCGCCATTCCTGGCTGCCCCCCCACACCGACGGCCATTTTTCAGGGCATCCTCACCGCCGTGACAAGCAGCAAAAAAACCGGAAATACTTAAAAAATCCAACCTGATCTGGCCACCTCGATTCTTTAAAGCCCGACAGGCTGCTAGAAAAAAATAGCCCGCAGCTTTTCGGCATGCGGGCAAAAGGGGATTTGCGGGCTTCGGTTTAATTCATCAGGCTGCGTTTGCCTTGCGCTGGTTGGCCTTCTCGACCTCCTCGTCCCAGCCGTCAGTACGTACATAAGGATTGGAACGCGGCTCACGAATCATGTTCGCGTCGATATCCAGGCCGATGCCTTCCAGGAAGTTGACCAGGCCGATACGGTCGATCATCTCGCCGGTACGCTCGTGCTCCAGGGCGTTTTCGGCGAAGAAGTCGATGGTGCTCTGGGCGAGCTCGACCAGCTTATCGAAGTCCTCGTCGGAGTCCAATTTCATGAACGGCACGATCACGGTTCCCATGGTTGCGCCGATCTTCAGCACGCTCTTGCCGCCGATCAGGACGGTTACGCCCTTGTCCTTGCCCGGAGCCAGGGCGCCGGTCATGACGTTGACGCAGTGCATGCAACGCACGCAACTGTGGTTCTCGATTTCCATCGACTGGGTGTCGTTGAGCGCGACGCTGGAGATGCCCTCGGCCTTGGAAACGTCCTGGGTGTTTTTCAGGGATAGGGCCTTGGTTGGGCAGCGGCTGATCACGTCGTTGACCAGCTCGTCCATACCGTGCTTGGCGAACCATTTCCTGCCCAGCGCATCGTCGGTCTGAATGCTGTCGCGCCAGGTGCCGATGACTGCCATGTCGGAACGCTGAATCGAGTTGACGCAGTCGTTCGGGCAGCCGGAGAATTTGAACTTGAACTTGTACGGCAGGGCCGGGCGGTGCATGTCGTCGAGGAAGTTGTTGACCACGGAGCGCAGCGCCTTGGCTTCGTCGTAGCAGGACTGTTCGCAGCGCGCAGCGCCGACGCAGGACATGGAGGTACGCACGGCGGGACCGGCGCCACCCATGTCGAAGCCCATTTCATTGAAAGCGTCGAAGGCAGGCTGCACATTCGCGGTAGTCGCACCCTGGAACATGATGTCGCCAGACTGGCCGTGAAAGGCAATCAGACCGGAGCCGTGCTTCTCCCACACGTCGCACATTTTGCGCAGCAGGCCGGTGGTGTAGTGCATACCTGCGGCTGGCATGATGCGCAGGGTGTGGAACTCGGCCGCATCGGGATAGATCGGCTTCTCGTTCTCGTCCTTGAGTTCGGTAAAACGCGGGATCACACCGCCACCATAGCCGAACACGCCGACGGTACCGCCCTTCCAGTAACCCTTCTTGGTTTCGTAGGAGGTTTCCAACTGACCCATCAGGTCAACCATCATGTCGTTGTCCTTGGCCAGACGCTTGAGACCGGTCACAAAGCTAGGCCATGGGCCGCTTTCCAACTGGTCGAGCATTGGCGTGTCGTGTTGTTTCTTAGCCATAGTTTTATAATCTCCAAAAAAAATTGAAACGGACGCAAGTTCCAGTCCTGCACGGCAAAGTTGCCAGCATCCTGAATTAATAAATTCTCAAAAGCCGGCGGCCAATACCCCGCCCGCTCCGCACGCTCCCTTACTATTTGCTTCTTTCACAAAAACTAAAGAAACCGCGTCACCAACTTAAGATACT
>JAJXTJ010000088.1 GCA_021783895.1 Pseudomonadota bacterium
AGCGGACAGGCAGCCCGGAGCAAACACCTCAATAAAGGTGGACAGACATGGCACGCCGGATATTTCTGCTGATGATCGCTTTCCTGTCTGGACATGCCGCCAGTGCGGAGCCCCTTGGCCGCCTGTTCTTCAGCCCCGACGAGCGGGCCATGCTCGACCGGATGCGCAACAACACTTCCAGAAGCGCCGCTGTCTCAACCGAGGAAATCACGCTCAACGGCCTCGTCCGGCGCAGCAGCGGCAAAACCACCGCCTGGATCAACCAATTGCCGCAGAACGAGAACGAAACACCCCAGGGCGTGGCCGTATTGCAACAGGGGCAAACCTCCAGACCGTCTGCCGTGCTGTTACTGCCCTCGGGCAAGCAGATTAGGTTAAAGGCCGGGCAAACCTTCGACACAGCCAAAAACAAAATACGCGAGGGCTATGAAGACGCCACCGCAACCCCACCTCCAGAAGCGGCTAAATAAAGGAAAATCCATGCGGATACGCCCTTTTCCCAGTTGCACTTCCAACCGTAAAAGTCAGCATGGATCGGTCATTCTGATCATTCTGACCCTTATCGGGATCGGCGCGGCATTCCTCCTGGTCAGCGCACTCAACAAGGCCAGCGACCAAATTGCGCGGGACAAGATAACTACGGTGGCGCTGGCACAGGCGAAGGAGGCGCTGATCGGTTATGCGGCGACGTATCGGGATGCCCATCCGGACGCGGGCGGCTATACGGACAAGGTGTTCGGCTACCTGCCCTGCCCGGACACCAATAACGATGGCATCGGCGATCCTCCCTGTGGCAACAAGGATGTCACCGTGGCGGGGCGCCTGCCGTGGAAAGAGCTCGGATTGCCGCCACCGCGCGACAGCGCGGGAGAGTGCCTGTGGTATGTCGTCTCCGGGCGAGCCAAGAACAATCCCCCTACGGACGTGCTGAACTGGGACACGGTCGGCCAGATTGAGGTGCAAGATGCCTCCGGCCAAGTGCTGGCAGCGCAGAACACGCACAACGCGGCTTGGGCGGTCATCATCGGGCCGGGCGGCGTGATCGGCACGCAAGACCGCACCTCCGCCGGGACGAGCGAATGCGGCGGCAACAACAACCCCGCCGCCTACCTCGAAGGCTTGACGCTAAACCCGGCAGCGGGCGGCGTGAGCACGCTCGTGCTCGCCACCAGCGACAGCGCGAAGAACGGCACCAACAACGACCGTGGTCTGTGGATTACAAGCCGGGAAATATTCGATCGGGTCAAGAAGCGCAGCGATTTCGCTTCCGACATCGGCACCTTGCTCACGGATATGAAAACCACTCTCGATGCCGCCACGCCCCCCCTAGTCACGACATTCAACACGGCGTCGACGGCTGGCTGCCCGGTGACGGACAGCCCTGCAGACCAGAAAAAAGATTATTTCCGCTGCAACTGGAACAACAACCTCAAGTTCGCGGAAAGCGCCGGGATCACCGTCAACGGCGCGGCCTGCGATGCCGTGCTGATCTTTGCCGGAGAACGGACAACCGGGCAAACACGGGTGACCCCGTCCGACCTGACGAACAAGGCCAATTATCTGGAAGCGCCCAATCTCGGGTTTTTTCCGGGCGCTGGCGCCTACATCGGAGCAACCGGCTTCAACCCATCCGCCCCCAGCGCCGACATCGTGCGTTGCATCCAGACCGGAAGCCCACCGCCGACCCAAGTCACCTTCGCCAGCAATTTGGGTAGTTTCGTCACTGCCGGCTCCGGCGTCACCACCAGTATACCCACCCAGAGCGTGGCCGTGGCAACGGCAGCGGGTGCCAGCGGCGGATGTCTCTGGTACCCGACCGCAGTCCCGCTGAGCGGGAGAACCCTACGTGCTTATTACATTTTTACCTTCATGAGCGCCGACCCCATCGGCGGCCCGGACTTGGGGAACGGCTTCACCCTCTCCTTCCTGCGCGGTGACAGCGGATCGCCCACTGCTACCGATTGCGGCACCAAATCCAACATGGGCGCGCTCGCCGCGAGCGACCTGCTCGGTTTCGACAGCCTGCTGGTGGAAAACGATGTCCATCATGACGCCGCCAACAACGACCCGGCTGGAAACCACACTGCGATCATGTACAGCGGCAACACGGTCCACTCAGCCACTCCCGGCGGCAACGGCTACACCACTGCCGCCTGCGACGGGTCAGCGCAGGGTTGCCTGTACTCGCCTGCCAACACCTTCGAGGAAAGCCCGACCCCGCTGAACCACAATCAGCGCATCGAAATCCATACCGGCTACAACGATGCGACCTGCACCAGCGCCGGGGGAAACTATGCACAGATCAAAGTCTGGACGGACTGCGCCTCGTGCAGCGACACCACCAGCGACTTCGTCGTCTCTGCGCCCAAGGCCAGCCGGTGTATTGCCCTGGATCCTGCGATGAACACGTTCTATTTCGGCTTTACCGGGGGATTCTCCACGACAGGCGGCGGCCAGGGCGTGACCATCCGCAACCTCGACTTGCAGACCCAATAAGCGCGGACTCAAACCATGAAAACGAAACCTTTCCGCCTGGCTTCATCCGGTTTTACCCTGGTCGAAATGGCCATCGTGCTGGTGATCGTCGGACTGCTGCTGGGTGGCCTGCTGATGCCGTTGTCGGCGCAGGTAGAACAACGGCGAATCAGCGAAACCCAGAAAACCCTGGATGAAATCGGGGAATCTTTAATCGGTTTCGCCATCTCCAACGGGCGCCTACCCTGTCCGGCAACAGCCACTATTGCCAGCGGCGCAGCCAATGCCGGACTCGAAGCATGTAACGGCGGAACTTACGGCAACTGTACCCAGTGCGCCAGCCCCTCAGGCGTTCTCCCATGGGCTACGCTGGGAGTCAGCGAAACCGATGCCTGGAACTGGCGCTTTAGCTATCGGGTAACCGGCTACTTTTCGCAAGGGATCGCTCAACCCCTTGGTCTTGGCTGTACGCCAGACACCCTGCCAACCAAGGCATCCTTTGCCTTGTGTTCTCCCGGAGATATGTACGTTTGCTCCAGCAACGCCGGCTGCCCCGCCACTAACATTGCATCCGGCCTCCCCGTCGTCGTCGTATCCCACGGCAAGAATGGCGCCGGCGCTTACAATACTCAAGGCACACAAATCGCCGTATCCACCGATGCCGACGAAGCAGCAAATTCTGACGGTAATACAAATTTCGTCAGTCACACCCCGACCAGCACCTTCGACGACATCGTCACCTGGCTTTCTCCCAACATCCTGTTCAACCGCATGGTTGCAGCCGGCAAGTTGCCCTGACATGGCCGGCGAACCCCGTCACGAGAAGCGCAAGCTACCCCTCAGGCGTATCGCGATCTATGTGGGAATCACACTAATTCTGGTCGGCTATGGCTTTCTTTCCATACCGCCGGAAACCGGGCCGGATGTCGCGACGAGAAGGGCATTCTCCGGCATCGGCCTGATCATAGCCGGCGCGGCATTGTGGCTGGGAACTTTTTTCCCCTGAGCCGGACCAGCCCATAACCCTATGAATCCCGCACTCTACCCTATCCTGCTGATCGAGGACGATCCGGCGCTGCGCACCATGTTGCGCGGCATCCTGGAACTCAACGGCTACAGGGTGCGCGAAGCGGAGCATCGCCAGGCTGCGCTCGACCTGCTGCGCTCCACGCCGGGAATCGCCGTGGTCATTCTGGATCTGGGCCTGCCTCCTCACGCCCACGCTATCACCGAAGGCATCTCAACCCTGAAGGCCATCCAGGCCGAGCTCATGCCGGTGAAAGTCATCGTGCTCACCGGCCAGGATCAGGAAGCGGCGGCGCTTGAGGCGATCCGCGAAGGTGCGTTCGACTTCCTGGCCAAGCCGGCTACGGCGGAAATGATCCTGCACGCGTTGCGGCGCGCGCTGCTGTTCCTGCAGAAAGAGCGCGAATTGAGCCGCGAGGGCGTGACCCGGATCAACCTGAATGCCCAGTTCGGCGAAGGGCTTAAGGGCGTGCGCAGCGACGCGGAAGAACGCCTGGTGCGGCAGGTACTGAAGGAAACCGGCTTCAACGTCCAGCAAAGCGCCAAGCGTCTCGGGGTGAAGCGCGAGAATATCTATTATTTCCTGAAAAAATTCGGCATCCAGCGGAATGATTAGCGAGATCTACCCCTACCTTATCCTCATCGGCGCCACCATCGGGGCCGTGCTGTTCGTCCTGTGGCGACAGGCCCGGCGGATGAGCCGGACCAATATTGCGCTGATCCGGCTTAACGAGCAGCTCGGTTTCGACACCCCGGCTTTCCTGAGGTCCGCCTGGGAGCTTCTCGCCCAAACCGGCCTGAAAGGCATGTCCTGGAAACTGAACTGGTTCGGCATCGCCGTCGAAGGACAGGAGGGAAGACAAGCGGGAAAGCGCATCACGAGGGAAATTCAGGTCGAGGAGATCCGGCTGGACATTACCCTTTTTCAACAGCGCGGCCGCGGCGAACGACGCTATTTCAATGAAGTTCTTGCGGAAACATTTTTTTTGCTGCTGCGCACCGACATGTGGATCAAGACCGGCGCGGTGCAGACCACTTTCATGCAGATGTCCAAACTGAACACATTTCTGCAACACGACATGAAAAACCTCGCGCAATTCATTCAGTTCATGGATGACCAGCTCGCCACCGTCCCCGCCAACCAGGAACGGCGGGGAACACTGAAATACCTGCGCGAGGCCGCACCGCTGATGCGCAACCGTGCCGACCGGATCGTGCGCACGCTCACGCTAAAACATCCCCAGGACATCCCGGCGCACAGCCCGATACGCCGCTTCCAGCTATGCGATGAAATCGGGCAATTGTGCCGGCTCTACCGTCTGGATTGCCGTATCAGCGGCGCAGCCGAGGTCAGCGCACCGGAAAACACCCTCGACAGCGCGCTGGACAATATCCTGAAGAACTACAGCGACATCGCGCAGCGCGAAGCCCGCCCGGCGCCGATCATTCATGTCGGCATCGCGGAAAATTCAGGCGCCATCGAAATCACCCTGGAAACGCCGGACGCACCGCCCATCGCAGGCTTCGAGCACCTGTTCGAGCCGTTCTGGAGCAGCGATCCGGCAGGGCTGGGAATCGGTCTCTACCAGGCAAGGAATCTGCTGGAAATGCACCGTGGCAGCCTGAGCGCGCATGAAACCCCGACGGGGCGGCTGCAATTCCGCATCGTATATCCGACAACCGATACCGCACAGGCCATGGAGGGCAACGAACTCGACTCATCTTGCGGGAAATCGCCCAGGAACGTCCCCATGTAAAAAAATTAGACACTTGCGGGATGGATTTGATGTGTTAGATTTATCACCATGCTGAATCTTCAGCATTTTTCCGAGGAACCATCATGAAATCCAACAAACACTACCAATCCGGCTTCACCCTGGTGGAAATCGCCATCGTGCTGGTGATCATCGGCCTGCTGCTGGGCGGCGTACTGAAAGGTCAGGAACTCATCGAGCAATCGAAAATCAAGCGTGTTGTCAATGACTTTAACAGCATTTCTGCCGCCTTTTACACCTATCAGGATCGCTACCATTACATGCCCGGCGACGACCCCAATGCTGCAACGCGCTGGACGACCGCAGTCGCAGGTGGCGCTGCCACTAGCGGCAATGGCGATTCCATTCTTACCGCGACCCTGGCTCAAGTACTGGTTGGCGGCCCCAATGAAGGGGGATATGCCTGGCAGCACCTGCGCGCATCAGGTTTGGTTACTGGCGACCTGTCAACCGTGCCCGCGTCCGAAACCCCTGAATTGACGCCCTTCAATTCCAAGTACGGTATCGGAGCGAGTGCGACCGCCTTTGGCTTCGGGATCGTGCCCATTTACTGCGCCAGCCTGCCTCCGAAGGCGGCTGAGCAACTTGACCGCCAACTGGATGACGGCAATCCGCAGACCGGCAATATTCGCGCTGGTGCTCCGACCGCTGTCGTGAACACTCCGCCAGCTGCCGCAACTGCGGTTACTACGACCTACGTCGATGCCCCCAATACCTGGTACACCGTGTG
>JAJXTJ010000089.1:0-5280 GCA_021783895.1 Pseudomonadota bacterium
CGCCGTGGCGGACAAGGCGACGGTGCCGATCTACTATGAGAGCCGTATCGCCAAGCTGGCGCTGAACCAGGCAGCGCTGCCGAAGATCGACGAGGAGTTCGACGAGATCACCGAGGGCGAGGAAGACGCCAAAAAGCAGAAGCTGAAAACCAAGTGGGCGGCGCTGGAAGCCTTGGTCGGCGATCCCAAACGCATCGCGCTGGTCGCCGCGGACCTGGTGCAGCACTACGAGCGCCGCCTCGAAGCGATGGATGGCAAGGCGATGGTGGTGTGCATGAGCCGCCGCATCTGCGTTGATCTGTATAACGCCGTCATCAAGCTGCGGCCAGATTGGGCGAGCGCCAGGGACGACGACATCGAGGCCGAGAAGAAACAGGCGTGCGTCGCAAAGATCGTGATGACCGGCAGCGCCGACGATGGCCCGGACTGGCAGCCGCACATCCGCAACAAGCTGCGCCGCCGCGAACTGGCGACGCGCTTCAAGGATAGCCTGGACCCGTTCCGCATCGTGATCGTGCGCGATATGTGGCTGACCGGTTTCGATGCGCCATGCCTGCACACCATGTATGCCGACAAGCCGATGCGCGGCCACGGCCTGATGCAGGCCATCGCCCGCGTGAACCGCGTGTTCCGCGACAAGCCCGGCGGCTTGGTGGTGGATTACCTTGGCCTTGCCGATCAACTGAAGCATGCGCTCGCCACTTACACCGAAAGCGGCGGTCAAGGCAGCCCGAGCATCGACACCGCGCAAGCCATCGCGATGATGCAGGAAAAGCACGAGGTCGCCTGTGCTATCCTGCACGGCTTCAACTGGGACAAGTGGACGACGGGCACGCCCGCAGAACGCCTCGGCTTGATTCCCGCCGGGCAGGAGCATGTGTTGCAGCAGGAAGACGGCAAGCAACGTTTCGTGCAGGCGGTGACCGACCTCTCGCGCGTATTCGCGCTGTGCGCCGCGACTGACGAGGCTATCGAATTGCGCGACGATATCGCGTTCTTCCAGGCGATCAAGGCGCAGCTCGCGAAGACGTCCGGCACGCAACGCCCGCCGGAAGAAATCGACGCCGCAGTTCGCCAGCTCGTCTCCAAGGCGATCATGGCCGGCGAAGGCATCATCGATGTTTTCACCGCTGCCGGATTGAAAAAGCCGGACATCAGTATTCTGTCCGACCAGTTCCTAGCCGAAGTGCGCGGATTGAAACACAAGAACGTCGCCGCCGAGTTGCTGGCAAAGTTGCTCAAGGATGAAATCAAGACGCGCTCGGTGCGTAATCTCGTGCAGAGCCGCGCATTTTCCGAGATGCTGAAGAGCACGCTCAACGCCTACCACAACCGCGCCATCGCCACGCAGGAAGTGATCGAGGAACTGATCAAGCTGGCCAAGGAGATGGATGCCGCAACGAAGCGCGGCGAGAATCTTGGCTTGAACGAAGATGAAATCGCTTTCTACGATGCGCTCGCCGCCAACGAAAGCGCGGTGCAGGCCATGGGGAATGACGAGCTAAAGGTCATTGCCGCCGAACTCGTGACCCAGGTGCGCAAGAACGTGACCATCGACTGGGCGGTCCGAGAAAGCGCGCGCGCCAGAATCAAAGTGATGGTGAAACGCATCCTCAAAAAATACGGCTACCCGCCGGATTTGCAGGATGAAGCGACCAAGACGGTGTTGGCGCAGGCGGAGTTGCTGTCGGCTGAGTGGGCGCTGGCATAGACTTGGCAAGACAACGTCAATGTTTGGCATTTCCATAAGGTCGAGTCCACCGATGGACAATCATTGCGACCGGCAGCTTGATCGAAAATAGGGGACGTAGCCCGATTAACCGGGAATTTTTAGTCCAAACCAAGTAGCGCCTTGATCTTCCCATGCACCTCGGCCATTTCATTAACCGAGACTTTCCCCTTGTGCCTTGCCTTTCTGGTTTGCCAGTCCAGGTGCTTGACCTGATCGGACAAAACGGCGCCGGTAACCTTGGGGTTGTCCCGGATAACGACTTCGAACGGATAGCCTTTGATCTGGTTGGTAATCGGACAGCAGACCACGGTTCCGGTTTTCGCATTGTATTCAGCCGGAGAAAGCACCAGTGCCGGACGGGTTCCGGCTTGCTCGTGCCCGGCTTGGGGGTCGAATTCCAGCCAGACAATATCGCCCGCCTTGGGCACGTAGTTGACGGCTTTCACCAGAATTCCCTACCCACAGGTTTGCCGAAATCGACCGAGGTATGGCAGTTATCGTCGGTAATGCCTGCCAGCAGGGCATCCAAGTCGAATTCATTTTTATGCACGGGTTCGATCACCAAGCGGCCACCTTCCGCCCTCATTTCTACGTGCTGATCCAGCATAAATTTGGCTTCTTCAAGCACCGAAGCGGGAATACGCACCGCTGCGCTGTTACCCCATTTTTTTACGACCACTTCCATGATGTGCTCCTTGAATGGCATGTTGATACAAAGTTTATACATGCCAGGTGTGCGATGTCAACATCGGCGGTCGAGATACAGACAACAAAAAACCCGCCGGAGCGGGTTTTTTGTTGAGCAATACCTGAATAAAGCGCTTGGCTTATTTCAGTTTTGTTTCCTTGTAGTCCACGTGCTTGCGCGCCACCGGATCAAATTTCTTGATCAGCATCTTTTCCGGCATGGTACGTTTGTTCTTGTCGGTAGTATAAAAGTGACCGGTTCCAGCAGTGGATTCCAGTTTGATTTTTTCGCGTCCGCCTTTTGCCATTTTTCAGCCCCTTAAATGCTTTCGCCGCGAGCGCGTAGCTTCGCCAGCACGGCGTCGATGCCGTTCTTGTCAATGGTGCGCAGTGCAGCGCAGGAAAGGCGCATACTCACCCAGCGGTTTTCGCTTTCCACCCAGAACTTGCGATTTTGCAGGTTCGGCAGAAAACGGCGTTTAGTCCTGTTGTTGGCGTGGGAGACGTTATTCCCCGACATCGGCTTCTTGCCGGTGATCATGCATACGCGGGCCATGGTATTGCTCCAGAAATAGAATAGTGAATTACGAAAACCGCAATTTATACCCTATTTTCGCCCCACAAGGCAAGAGAAAATTATTCCCCCCAGAGCTGGCCTCGCTCTGCGAATGACCGGAAACCGCTTCCGGCAACGATCTAAGACGCGCCTGGGAACAACATCGCGGCACGGCTAATTCATCAGGAACCCTGGCGCTTCTTTTCCGCCTGCTTGACCTTTTTGTCCGCCTTTTTTTCCTTCATTGTTTTGGCGGGTTCCTTCTTGACCGCTTTCTTCGCGTCCTGGCTTTTGCCCATGATTTTTGCTCCGTCGTTGAAAAAATTGAATTCCATATCGTCGAACCCGATGGATGGGTTCTTCAATGAACATTACACGCATTGGCCCTGATCTGGCAACGCGCGTTTGAGGCGCATGGTGTCGGTCGGCAATCCTGCCTCGCCCGCCCTTATCCCCCGTTGCGCAGCTTGGCCATTGCCGCCGCCATCGCGCCGCCAACTTGGGGCGCCGGCTCTCGTTTGGCCTGCGGTTTGCGTAAAGGTTCCGTGCGCACTGTCGCCGCAACCGATGCGACTTCGTCGCCGAGGCGCATGGTGAGCGCGATGCGGCGGCGGACCGGGTCGATTTCCAGCACCTTGACCCGCACCACGTCACCCGCCTTGACGATGCTGTGCGGGTCCTTGACGAATTTTTGCGCCAGCGCCGAGATGTGCACCAGGCCGTCCTGGTGCACGCCGATGTCGACGAAAGCGCCGAAGGCGGCGACGTTGGTCACCACGCCTTCGAGGATCATGCCGGGCTGCAAGTCCTTGAGCTCTTCCACCCCTTCCTGAAAGGTCGCCGTCCTGAACTCCGGGCGCGGATCGCGGCCGGGCTTTTCCAGTTCGGCGAGGATGTCCTTCACCGTCGGCAGGCCGAATTTCTCGTCGGTGAATTCTGTCGGGACGAGGCGGCGCAGCGTGGCGCTGTCGCCGATCAGCGTCTTGATGCCGACCTTGAGGCGGGCGACGATGCGCTCCACCAGCGGGTAAGCTTCGGGGTGAACGGCGGAAGCGTCGAGCGGGTTGTCGCCGTTCATGATGCGCAGGAAACCGGCGGCCTGCTCGAAGGTCTTGTCGCCGAGGCGCGGAACCTTTTTCAGCGCCGAGCGGTTAGGAAAAGCGCCGTTCTGGTCGCGGTAGCTCACGATATTCCCGGCGAGCGTCGCATTCAGCCCGGAGATGCGCGCCAGCAGCGGCGCGGAGGCGGTATTCACGTCCACCCCGACCTTGTTGACGCAATCTTCCACCACCGCATCCAGGCCGCGCGCCAGCTCGTACTGGTTGACGTCGTGCTGGTACTGGCCGACGCCGATGGCTTTGGGGTCGATCTTCACCAGTTCGGCGAGCGGGTCTTGCAGGCGGCGGGCGATGGACACCGCGCCGCGTATGGTCACGTCGACGTCGGGAAACTCGCGCGCCGCCAGTTCCGAAGCGGAATACACCGAAGCGCCGGCTTCCGACACCACCAGCTTTTGCAGTTTCAGTTCCGGGTGGAGCTTGATCACCTCGCTCGCCAGCTTGTCGGTTTCGCGCGAGGCGGTGCCGTTGCCGATGCTCACCAGCTCGGCGCAGTGCTTGCCGGCCAGCGCCGCGATCACCGCGACGGACTTGTCCCATTCGCGCCTGGGTTCGTGCGGATAGATGGTGGCGTAATCGACCAGCTTGCCGGTGGTGTCCACCACCGCCACCTTCACCCCGCTACGCAGCCCCGGATCGAGGCCGATGGTGGTACGCGGCCCGGCGGGCGCGGCGAGCAGCAGGTCGTGGAGATTGCGCGCGAACACATGGATCGCCTCGGTCTCGGCGGACTCCCTTAATCTGTTGGTCAATTCCAGGTCGAGGTGCAGGAAAATCTTCACCCGCCACGCCCAGCGCACGGTTTCGCTCAGCCACTTGTCGGCGGCGCGGCCCCGGTCGGCAATATTGAATTGCCTAGCGATCATCTGTTCGCAGCGGTTGGGCGGCGCGGCGCGTCCCTGCACCTGCTCGTCCTCCTCCAGCACCAAGGCCAGTTGCAAAAAACCCTCGTTGCGTCCGCGCAGCTGCGCCAGCGCGCGGTGCGAGGGGATGGCTTTCAGCGGCTCGCGGGAATCGAAATAGTCGCGGAATTTTGCGCCCTCAGTTTCCTTGCCTGCCACCACGGTGGATTTGAGCACGCCGTTATCCCACAGATATTCGCGCAATCTGCCGAGCAGCTCGGCATCCTCGGAAAATTTCTCCATCAGGATATGACGCGCGCCTTCCAGCGCCGCCTTGACGTCAGC
>JAJXTJ010000089.1:5290-5994 GCA_021783895.1 Pseudomonadota bacterium
GCCACGCCCTTGTCGGCATCGACATAAGCCAGCGCGGCCTCTTCCGGCACCCGCATCGGGTCGGCCAACAGCGCCTCGGCCAGCGGCTCCAAGCCAGCCTCGCGGGCGATCATCGCCTTGGTGCGGCGCTTGGGCTTGTAGGGCAGATAGAGGTCTTCCAGGCGCACCTTGCTGTCGGCGTCGAGCAAATCCTTTTCCAGTTCCGGGGTCAGCTTGCCCTGCTCGTCAACGCTCTTGAGGATGGCGGCGCGCCGCTCCTCCAGCTCGCGCAGGTAACGCAGGCGCTCCTCCAGCGTGCGCATCTGGGTATCGTCGAGGCTGCCGGTCGCCTCCTTGCGGTAGCGCGAGATAAAGGGAACCGTGGCCCCCTCGTCGAGCAGATCGACGGCGGCCTGTACCTGGTTGGGATGAACGGAAAGTTCCTGGGCGATGCGTTGGGTAATGCTGGCGATCATGATGCTCCGGACGTTGCGAAAAAAGCGCTATTCTGAACTTCTTTTCCGGATGGCGAAAATTATGTTTGTGCCGACGGCGGATGCTAGTGGCCGATGGTGATAGCTATGGCGCAGAATAACTGCTTGCCTTGCAAGCCCCATCAATAGGCGATCTGCGAACAACACAGGATGGGGATACTCGTGCTTACTGGCTTGCAGGCGATACGCCTACATCAACCGCATGGCCCTATCGATTCGCAGGATGTGGCG
>JAJXTJ010000090.1 GCA_021783895.1 Pseudomonadota bacterium
GATCAACGATCTGGGCTGCTCAAACGGTGTCGCGTCGAGCAGCGCCTGCATCACGCACTCCTTAATCCGGCCATCGATGCGCTTTTTCACTTCGCGTTCAAGGTTGGCCTTGACTTCACTGCGCATGGTTTCCAGGTTGCCGTCCGATACGCCCAGCGACCTGGCGAAATTAGCGTCGACTTCCGGCAGCTTCGGCTCCGCCACCTGATTCAGCGTCACCGCGAAAGTCACCGTTTTTTCGGCCAGTTCCTTGGCATGATAATCTTCGGGAAAAGTTAATTCAAACGATTTGCTCTCGCCTGCCTTCATGCCAAGGATAGCCCCTTCAAAATCCTTCAGCGTCTGGCCTTCGCCCAGCACCAGCTTATAGCCTTGGGCCTGGCCACCCTGGAATTCCTCGCCATTCAGGGTGCCGCGGTAATCTATCTCGACCTGGTCACCGGTGGCGGCTGGGCGCTTTGCCGGCGCATAAGTCACACGCTGCTTGCGCAGGATTTCGATCGTTTTATCCACCTCGGCATCGCCAACCACCACCTGCGGACGATCGATCACGACCCCACTGATATCGCCCACAACCACGTCGGGATAAACTTCGAAAGTCGCGACGAATTGCATATCCTTGGATTCGCCCTCTGCCGGCCTGGCCTCGATCCGTGGATAACCGGCCACATTAAGGTTCTGTGTCCTGACCGCTTCGGCAAAATTATTCTGCACCGCCTCACCCAAGACCTCCTGGCGTACCTGGTCGCCATATTGCTGCTCCACAATCTTCATCGGCACCTTGCCGGGGCGGAAACCATCCATTTTGACCGTGCGCGCCAGCCGTTTAAGCCTGTTTCCCACTTCCGTTTCCATGCTGGCGAGCGAAACCGCCAGGTTAAGCGTGCGCTGCAGCGAACCGGCGTTTTCCGTAGTCGTTTCCATTCTTATCCCTCTAAATTTCTAAATTAAAGACTGTTGCAGTCTGGTGCGAAAGGGGGGACTCGAACCCCCACACCTTGCGGCGCTGGAACCTAAATCCAGTGCGTCTACCAATTTCGCCACTTTCGCAAAAACCTATAGTGTAATATATTCAATGACTGGCTGTCAGCTTCTTCCCGCATTGCCCAGGACAAATTCCCGTCAAAGAAATTGACAACCATCTTAGAGCCACTACCCTTTAAGGAAAACTCCCCATGAAACCCAATGTCATCGTTATTGTGCATAATTAAATTAACCGTGATAAGATTACGTTCAGAATTAGTGGTTTCCCTTATCTGGCTATCCAGTGATACGGGTTTTATGTTTGCCCTTTATTAACTACAGACACTAACACCATGAAAATATTTGAAAATATCATAAACCCGCGAGAAATCCGGCGTAAGCTTGGTCTGAACCAGCAGGAGTTCTGGACCCGAATCGGCGTAACCCAAAGTGGCGGTTCCCGCTATGAAAGCGGTCGCAACATGCCGAAACCGGTAAGAGAATTGCTGCGTCTCGTCCATGTGGAGCAGCTTGACTTGACTCGGGTCAAAAAAGAAGACTTTGAAATTGTTGGCTTGTTGAAGGAAGCGCATCCGGATTTGTATAAAAGCTTGAAAAAAGCGGTTCGCGCCAAGAAATAAAGAAGCTTGAGCCGGTAGCTTAGGCGTGTAGTCAAGTTGAAACAGGGGGAACCGTAGGTCGGGTTTTAACCCGCCAGAAGCAGTCGCCTCTAGGCGACATGTCGGGCTGAAGCCCGACCTGCAGCTTCACGTTTCAACTTGACTGCCTACTTGGCAGTTCAGCTCTACCGCAACTCCCTGCGCCTTGATCTCAGCCGCGAAGTTCAACATCCACTCTTGCGGCAGTGCCGACAAGCGCATCGCTTCGGGTTGCATCGAAGGGCGAGCGAGGCAGTATAACAACACGCCCCGCAATGGCACTTTTTCAGCACGCAGCCGACCGATAAAACTCAAATAGGCCTCCCGCTCAGCGTCTGCGGGAAGCTGTCCGTCGAATTCAAAAACACAGGTTTGCAGCCAGGTTGGGCATAACAGCGCAGCCGTCAGCACCTTCTCATGCATTTTTTCTACCGTCTGACGGGTGCCGTTAATCCTGCGCATTCCATTTGCCGTGGCGCTATCCATCTTGAACCATACCTCTCCGCCCAGACTAGCCATCTTTCGCAACCCTTCCCTGACCTTGGGGCGCTGAATCAGGCTGCCATTGGTAATCAACACCAGCTTGACCTTACCGATCAGGTCGAGTTCCGCCATGGTCCCGCCGATCAAATCGATAACCTGCGCGAACTCCCTGGCGCTGGTCGGTTCGCCATTGCCGGACAATGCGATATCGGCAAGCCGCCGCGCCTCGGTCGGCACCCGTCGTTGCATGAAATCACCTTGCAGCAATTCCCGCAAAAAACCGTGCAACTCTCCTGCCAGTTTTTCCAGGTCAACCGCAGGTGCGCCGCCGCGCTTGAGGTCGGGTACCTGGCAATAAATGCAGCGCCAGTTGCAGGCATTGTTGGTATTGAGGTTGATACCCACTGAAACGCCGCCGGCACGGCGCGAGATCACCGGATAAACATAGGTCATCCCCGCGCTGCTGCGGTCATGATCGTAAATATTCAGCACATCAGACATACCTCTGATTTTAAGGCTTCGTTTGCCCAGACGCCAACAAATTCAGCGCAATGGTATAATCCACCGGGAATTGACCACCACCCTTGGCCCTCCAATATGCTGATCACGCGCAGACTCGAATTCGATGCCGGACACCGCATCCCGCACCATAAAAGCCAGTGCCGTCATCTGCACGGCCATCGTTACGCCATCGAAATCAGCCTGTCCGGCAACATCATCAATACGCCCGGCTCATCTGAAGAAGGCATGGTCATGGACTTTTCAGACGTCAAGACCATCGCCCAGAAGCATGTGGTGGAACCGTGGGATCACGCCTTCCTGGTGTATGCAGGCGACACCGTCGTTGCCGATTTTCTGGGATCACTTGAAGGGCATAAGACGGTCATACTTGACTGCGTACCCACAGCGGAAAATCTTGCCGCCAAAGCGTTCCGGATTCTGGAACTGGCCTACCGCGACACCTATGGCAACAATCTGCATCTCGATCGGGTGCGAATTTACGAAACACCCAACAACTGGGCCGATGCAACGAGAAGTGAGTAGCCTGTGAACTAAGGGAGCAGGAAATTGCAGGCATGCCAACCGGCCAAGGAATCAAGTCAACCCAACTCGAAACCAAGTCCGTTGGAAGAGGGCAGCCTAACCCTCCCCCGCTCGCGGGGGAGGGTTAGGGAAAGGGTCGAATTCGCTCGCGACGGATTCGGCACGCTTCATTTCGCTGGCGATTTTTTTGCTGGAGCATCGTCCTTCTTCGCGGCGGCATCGTCCTTCTTCGCCGAAGCATCGGCTTTCTTCGCGGCTGCAGCGTCTTTGGGATGGCTGTCCGCAGCAGTCGTGTTGACCAGTTGATAAACATTGACCCGGTGATTCAAATTGTCGCCGACATAAATGCGGTTGTTCTTGTCGATGGCGATCACCGTCGGGTTCTGCATCAGTCCCGGGTATGTGCCGCGACCGCCAAAGAACAGCAGAATCTTCCCCTCGGTATTGAATATCTGCACATTGCTCCAGCCCGAGTCCACCACATAGGCATTGCCGAAGCTGTCCAGCGCCACGCCCTTGGGGTTGTCGAACTGTCCAAAGTCGGTACCTCGACTGCCAAACTTGCGGACGAACTTGCCGTTGGGATCGAATACCTGGATACGCGCATTGAGAGTGTCGGAAACGTAAAGATCGCCCTTGGAGTCGACCGTCAAAAAGGTCGGGTAGAGCATCGCACCATCAACATTGCCCTTGCCTAAGCCCACCTTGCCGAGGAATTTGCCTTGCAGGTTGAAGACCTTGACATCGTGATCCCAGCTCTTGGCATGGGCGGTATCGCAGACATAGACCTTGCCGCGCGCCCTGTCGATGGCAATGCCGGTCGGGCGAACGATCGAGGGATCGGTAAAGAAATTCAATTGCTTGCCTTTACGGTCAAAAACAGCGACGCCTTTTTTCTCCTGCTCGACGACGTAAATATTTTCCTGCGCGTCGAGCGCCAGTTGCATCGGCGAAGACAGCGACTTGTCACCCCCGATCTTGAGCGAGGTCTTCTTCGCGAAATCGTAGACAAAGATCGCGGACTGTACATTATCCGAGACATACAGCCGGTCGGCATCATCGGAGACGGCGAGGCCCATCGGCATGACGATGCGGTTTTTCGCCGGCACTTCGCCTTCAAGAAAATGCAGTATCGCCTCATGGTCCGTGCTGTCCTTCTTCAGATCGTCATCGCTGACGATGGAACGGACAAATTGGATACGCGCCATATCGGGCGGCTCGGGCCAAGCCAGAAGGGGTAGCTTCGGCGGGGGGGGGGCCGTGGCGCAACCGCTCAGAACGGCCAGCGCACCGGCGACGGTGACGCCGAGCAAGACGCGAGCCAAACGCTGTACAGCCAGTTTATGTATTTGAATAGTCATCATTATCCCTCTTGGTCCCAGTTTGTGAGAATGCAATCCGAAGTTTTCGAGTACGTGAGGAGCCTTTATAACCTGTGGCGTTCCTGATGCTTAAGAATATTCTAACATAATCACCGGTCAATTCGAGCGGCTTGACGGCCATTTTTTCGGGGTATTCGCACCTGGCACATTCATTTTATTGATCGGCGTATCAGCTTTGCCGGGTTAGCGAAATATAGGAGCACCGCTCGCGGTGCGAACCGCCGAAGCCAGATTCGGCCCGGCAAGCGGGCCTCCTACGCCAACCCGACCTACGGACATTGCGCGATGACTTCAAACACGGTTGCTCTCCCCGGTGAAGACGAGGAGACGCGGCTCCTGAATTTATGCGATAGCACGTCAATCCAGCAGGTAGTCCGCCCTCCTCCCCATACCCGGATCATCGCTGTCAATGCCCGGAAGCGGCGGGAGAATCACTTTATACGGCAACTTGCCGAGCTCGGCGGGAATTCCTCCCTTGCCCCAGACATGACCACCGCCGGTCAGCACGACCATGTGTGATCCCGGATGCCGCGCCAAATAGAGGAGGATTTCCTTGGCCATCACCCGGTTGCGCAAGGCCTGCGCTTCGCACAGATAGCGAAACGCCTCGCCGTTTCTGCCGTGCATCGGGAAGTACGCGGTCATGAATCGAAGATTTTCGTCGCTGACCGGACCGGTCGACTCCGCGGGAAGCGCGCGCAATTCGGCGATTGACAGGGCGGAGAACCCCTGACGCGCGACCTTTTCGACGATCCGATACGGCGCGTTGAGGGCGGCCATGGGGATGCCGTGGTCACGCGCGAAAAGAAAAATGTCCCGGTAAAGCCCCCAGTTCAGATTGCGCCAGTTCGCCTGATAGACCCTGACGAATTGTTCCTCGCGGGTTTTCCCGGCGATCCAGTCATCGAGCGCCGGCTGGCTGTCGATTTCGAACATCTCGACACCGATAGCCAGGTGTTTCCAGTTTTTTTGCAGGCCCTTGATGACATCGAGCTGCAGCTCGTGGTGTGACGCGTCATCGTGGCGCTCGCCGACGAGGATCACCGGCGCATTGCGCACCTCGGCGATCATCTGCTCGACGCCGATGCGCTGCCCGTCCTTGATGCGGATGGCGTGGGTAATGGAACAGCCGGTCACCGCCAGCAGGAGAATCAGCCAGAATGCCCGAAGAAGGGATAGGCCGGAAAACCGTACTTTTCCCCTCACCTTTGGGCAATGAGCCTGTCGTACTCGGCATGCAATCCAATCCATACCCATAGAAACCCATCTTCAATTTCAGTTGCTATGGCGCGGTGGTTGATATCGACGCGCACAGACCACACTTTGCCTACTTTTTTGAAATGCAGCGATAGGTGTCGTGGATTGTTTTTAAGTAGTTCATATTTTTTGTCTGCAAGTACGCGAACATCTTCAGGAAGTGCGTCATAGCACACCCTGAATCGGCTGGTAGTCGAATGCTTCA
>JAJXTJ010000091.1 GCA_021783895.1 Pseudomonadota bacterium
CACTGGGCCGAACTGCCCTACACCCTGCTCGGCAAGGTCTCCAACCGCATCATCAACGAAGTGCGCGGCCTCAACCGCGTCGTGTATGACATCAGCGGGAAGCCTCCCGCCACCATCGAGTGGGAATGATGAGATAGCGTTTTTTACCGTTCATCGTCGTTCACTTTTCCAGACAAGGTCATTGATTTATCAGGGGCCTTTGTATTTTTATCGTTCATCAACTATTATCCGAAAACACCGATTAAACTCGGTCAAACGGACGGTCAAATTCCAGGGTGGCAGGTTGATGTGGAATTTACCGACAAGTGCATGTGACGGTAAATGTGGACGGTAAAGGAAAAGCGATGGCCCTGACTGACACCAAACTCAAGAGCCTCAAGCCGCAGGGCAAGGCTTACAAGGTTGCGGACCGGGACGGCATGTACGTGGTGGTTTCGCCGAAGGGCACCATCACCTTCCGGTACGACTATCGGCTTGCGGGGCGCCGTGAGACGCTGACGCTGGGCCAGTACGACGAATACCAAGCCAGCCAGCAGAAGCGCAATCCCGAGACCCTAAGCTACGGCGATCCGCTGTCGCTGGCCGATGCCCGCGACCTGCTGGCTAGGGCCAAGAATGCCGTCAAGCGGGGCGAATCGCCAGCCAGGGAGAAAGCTGACGGTAAACGGGAGTTCCGCGAGTCCGGTACTTTCGAGACCTTCGCGGAAATCTGGCTGCGCGATGCCGGGCTGGCCGGCAGTACCGCCGCCATGCGGAAGAGCATCCTCGATCGCGACGTGCTGCCAGCCTTCGGCAAGCGCAAGCTAGAGGAAGTCACGCCCAGCCAGGTGATGGCCCTGTGCGAGAAGATCAAAGGCCGCGGGGCGCCCGCTACTGCCGTCCATGCGCGCGAGATCGTCCAGCAGGTTTACCGTCACGCCCAATCGAGAGGTCTCAAGTTAGAGAACCCGGCTGAGGGGGTGAAAGCCTCTGCAATCGCTTCATTCAAGCCGCGTGAGCGGGCATTGTCGCCCAAGGAAATCCACACGTTTTTTACCGTTCTCGATACCGTCGGCACCCTTCCCACGCTCAAGCTGGCGGTGAAGTTCGTTCTGCTGACGATGTGCCGCAAGGGTGAACTGCTGCAGGCGAAGTGGCCGGAGGTCGACTTCGATGGGGCAACGTGGGTGGTGCCTGCTGAGAGGATGAAGGCCAGGCGCCCGCATGTGGTCTACCTGAGTCAGCAGGCGCTCGACCTGCTGGTGGGCCTGAAAACCTGCGCGGGGAGCAGCCCCTACATCCTGCCTGGCCGGTACGAAACCGACAAGCCCATGTCCGACGCCACCCTGAACCGGGTGATTACCGCCACCGTGGCGAAAGCGCAGGCCGACGGTCACGATCTGCCGCATTTCTGCGTGCATGACCTTCGCCGCACGGCATCGACGCTGCTGCATGAGGCTGGCTTCAATACCGACTGGATCGAGAAGTGTCTGGCTCATGAGCAGAAGGGCGTGCGCGCCGTCTACAACAAGGCCGAGTATGCCCAGCAGCGGCGTGAAATGCTGCAAACCTGGGCGGACATGGTTGATGGCTGGATTGCCGGGGCGGATGTCGTGCCGCTTCACTCGGTAAAAGCGGCCTGAGTTTCCCGGGCCTGACGGCATCAGGCAAAGCGGGCCGGAAGAGTGCGGCAACACTCGACCAGCCCTGACCACAATCAGTTTATGAGGAACCGATCATGGCTAAGAAGAACGGTAGCATACCCAAAGAGTTGTTTTGTTCACGCCCACGCGAGGAACAGGCCTCCTTCCTGGCTGAACATGCCCCACGCCAACGCGAATTAATCCTGCTCGATTTCACGGAATACGACCTCATAAAGGCGCTGGACGAGCTTCGCGAAATGGCGGTGGCTGGCGAGATTAACGGGTTGATCTTCGCCGCAAAATACACGAATCCTGGCAAGCATCGCCATTTTTTCGGCGCGGAAGGGAGATACCAGGGCAATATTGATGAAGCGCTCGGGGTTGCGACGCAGCTTCAGATGGACATAGCAAAGCAGGCGGCAACATGACTACCAGGAAGCCAACTCAGAAAGGCCGCGGCAAGCGCGCCCAGACGATCCGCGTAACCACCAGCGGCAAGCCCCCTCTGTCAGCCGCGGGGGCGTTTGCCAGCTTGCTTGCCAAGGTCAAAACCGTGAGACGCTGAGGGACCGTAGAATGAAATTGATGCCTTTGCTCGTGATAGCTGCCTCTATCGCCACCGGTTGCGCCACCCCAACATTGTCACCGCGCGCGCAGGAAATCATCATTCACCGCGACATCAGCACGCAGCTCGACGGGTGCAAACGTCTGGGACCGGTCCAGACCGACACACGCGGCGGCCCGTTCGACTTCAGCGCAGTGGCCGACAAGGCATTCCGTGAGCAGGCCATTGAGCGATACGGCAACAGCGTGGACAGTATTGCGCTGATTAATAGGGACCTTCACCCGGCCGGCAGGGTGGTTATGCAGGGCATTGCGTATAGCTGTTTCAGATGACAAATAGGTAAGCCGTTGGAGCCCGCCAAGTGCGGGCTTTTTTTCGTAATCCAGCACTGGCTCGGTATTCAGGGGGGGGTGCGCGTACCTCAGTAACGTGTAGTTACTTTGCATGTGGTTCATCAACTCTCAAGGAGAAACCACATGCAACAAATTCGCCGCTACATTCGCCGCCCCGAGGTCCTCAACAAGACCGGTTTGTCTGCCACCAGCATTTACAACATGGAAAAGCGGGGCGAGTTCCCGCAGCACTTCATGCTCACGCCCAGGTGTGCTGCATGGGATGAATCCGAGGTTGATGGTTGGCTGGAAAGCCGCAGGGCATCGCCAGCACGCCCGGCTCCGGCACCCGATGCCAGGCTGCGCAAGGCGAAAGGTGAGGTGACTAAGGGGGCCGAGTGATGGAACTCCGGTCCTATCAGTCCAATGCCATCCAGCAGGCCCTCAAGAATGTCGGCGCCGGCATCCTGCGACAAGTCGTCTACAGCCCGACCGGCTCGGGCAAGACCGAGATCGCCATTGACCTCATTCGCTCCGCCAACCGCAAAGGCAAGCGCGTGGCCTTCATCGCTAACCGCATCGGCCTGGTCGAGCAGGCCGCGCGGAGGCTTCGTCGATCTGGGCTGGCTGTCGGCGTGCTGCAGGGCGGGAACACCCATCGGCTCGATGCGCCCGTCGTTGTCTGCTCAATCCAAACCGCGGCGAGGCGAGGCCTGCCTGACATCGATCTGATCGTGATCGACGAAGCGCACGGGGTCGCCGGTTCTCGGCACTATCGGGAGCTCCTTTTCCGATACAACTTCATGCCGGTGATCGGCCTCTCTGCGACGCCGTTCGCGCGTGGCCTGGGCAAGCACTACGCCGAGCTCGGCGGTCCGTTGTTTGAGCGCATCGTCAAGGCCGCCAGCATCCGGGAACTGATCGACGTCGGCTTCCTGGTCGACTGCGACATCTTCGCGCCGTCCGAGCCTGACCTGTCTGGCGTGGGGCTGGTGAGGAATGCCTTCGGCGAGGCGGATTACAACGAGCGCGAGCTGGCCGTCGCCGTGGACAAGCCTTCATTGGTCGGCGACATCGTGGCGCATTGGAAGCGACTCGGCAACGACCTGCCGACCGTCTGCTTTGCGACCAGTATCGCCCATAGCAAGCACATCGCCAGCGAGTTCAACGCCGCCGGCATCCCCGCCGAGCACATCGACTGCCACACCGACGAGGACGAGCGCCGCAGCATCCTGGAACGAGTCACCAGCGGGCAGACGAAGGTAATCAGCAACGTGGGGATACTGACCGAGGGATGGGACTTCCCGGCCTGCGGCGTGATGATCCTGGCACGGCCGACGCGAAGCCTGACCCGATGGGTTCAGATGGCTGGCCGGGTGCTGCGTCCCTATCCAGGGAAAGAGCGCGCCATCATCCTCGACCATTCCGGCAGCGCGGCGCACCTTGGATACCCGACCGAAGATCTGCCGCTCGAACTGGATGACGGCACGCCGAAGAAATCCAGCGGCGCCAGGCAGCAGGAGGAGCCGAAGCCTAAGAAATGCCCGTCCTGCAGCTACGTCAAGCCGCCGAAGATTCATGAGTGCCCGGCTTGCGGGTTCAAGCCTGAGCGGCAATCCGAGGTCGAGGTGGAGGCCGGCGAGCTTGTCAGGCTCGACCGCGGCAAGAAACCAACGCGGGACGAGAAGCAAGCGGCCTATTCCGCCTTGCTTTGGATGGCGCGCGAGAAGGGCCGCAAGCTTGGATGGGCTGCGTACATTTACCGCGACATCTTCGGCGTGTGGCCGAGGGGACTTGATGACACCCCGGCGCCAGCATCGGAAGCTCTGATTAGCTTTGTGAGGTCACGAGATATTCGCCATGCCAAGCGGAAGGAGCCAGCCAATGCTGCAGCCCATCCGTGAGGTGGCACAAGGCCGCTGGCGCGGCATCCTGTCCAGCTTCGGCCTGACCGACAAGCAGCTTTCCGGCAAGCACACGGCCTGCCCGGTGTGCGGCGGCAAGGATCGGTTCCGCTTCGATGACAAGGAAGGGCGCGGGACGTTCTTCTGTTCGCATTGCGGTGCTGGAGATGGCGTCCAACTGGTGATGAGCCTCAAGGGCATCGACTTCATGACAGCGGCACATGAGATCGAGGCGATCGCCGGGGTGGTGCAGCCGGCGCCGGTCGCGAAGCTTCCCGACGATAACCAAAAGCTGGATGCGCTGCGGCGGGTGTGGGGTGAATCGAAGCCCTTGGCCATAGGCGACGAGGCGATGCGGTATCTGGCAGGGCGTGGCCTCAATCTGTCGACGCCACCGGACAACCTGCGGCTGCATCCGGCCTTGCCATATCACGACGGCGAGAAATTCGTCGGTAAGTTCCAGGCGATGGTCGCGCTCGTCCTGGCACCGGATGGCACTGGCGCTACCCTGCATCGGACCTATCTGAAGGACGGACGCAAGGCGCCGGTCGAGTGTCCGAAGAAATTAATGCCTGGGCGGTCCGTCACAGGGGCCGCCATTCGACTCTCATCAGCCGGTGAAGGGGTAGGCATAGCCGAGGGCATTGAAACGGCCCTGGCGGCTTCCATTCGGTTCGGCATTCCAGTCTGGTCATGCGTCACGGCTCACGGCCTCGAGACATTCGAGCCTCCGGCCGGCGTGACGCGCATCACGATCTTCGCGGACAACGACGCCAGCTTCACCGGGCAGAAGGCTGCGTACACCGCTGCTTTCCGGCTGGTGCAGCAGGGTTTTGACGTGGTGGTGCAAGTCCCGGCAGCGGTCGGCGACTGGCTCGACGTGCTGGAGGGTGCGCGTACTCCCCGGCCACAAACCGACACTGAACGCATGGGACAACACAAGGAGCAACACGGATGAAGCTCATCAGCTATGAAGCTGTGCAACGAATGCTCGGTGGAGAGGAAGGACCGAGTCGGCGGACGATCGAGCGCATGGTCGACCGTGGCGAGTTCGTCCAGCCGGTTCAGGTCGCGCCACGGCGGTTGATGTTCGTGGAGCATGAGGTCAATGCCTGGATCAAGCAGCGGCAGCGCAAGGGTACGGCATGACGGTCGACGCTCTCGCACACTCGCCACCGATGGCGGTCGCCCAAAAAGAAACGCCCCACGAAGGGCGGGGCGCACAAGGTGAAACACTCAATGAGCATGGTAGCACACAGAAAAATCAAGGACGCATGATGGCTGATCCGTTCGGTGAAAAGCCGGCCGCCGTCTATCCGACAGCTAGTTTTGCGCCGATCAGCTTCGACGAGATGACGAAAGCCAGGCTCGCGCCGCGAGTCATCGTCCCTGACTTGCTGTATGCCGATGTGCGCATCCGAAACGCGGCAGGTGGCACCGGAAAGACGACAGTGGCGCTGTATGAGGCGATCACCATCGCGCTGGCTCGGCCGCTATGGGGCCGCGAGACCGGCGATAC
>JAJXTJ010000092.1 GCA_021783895.1 Pseudomonadota bacterium
GATGGCGGCGCTCACGATATCGCGCGGCAGCAGTTCATCGACGAAGCGCTGGCCCAGGGCGTTCAGCATCTTGGCGCCGGCTGCGCGCACGCCTTCGGTCACCAGTTTGCCCGACAGGTGTTGCGGGTACACCAGGCCCGTTGGATGGTACTGGAAGGAATCGAGGTCGCGCAGGCGCGCGCCAATGCGGTAGGCCAGAACCAGCCCGTCCCCCGTGGCGCCCAGGTGATTTGACGTGGGAAAGCCGTTCAGGTGCAGCCGCCCCACCCCGCCCGTGGCGAGGATAACGGAATGCGTGCGCACCATGCGGAAACGCCCGTCGGTCAAGGATTTGAACACCGCGCCCACGCATCTCTCGCCAAGTTCGTTGGACAAAAGTTCCACCACCGGACTATGTTCCCAGACCTCGATGGAGCGGTGCTGGATGACGGATTCGCGCAGCACGCGCATCATTTCCAGCCCGGTGTAATCGCGGCAGTGCACGATCCGGGCGGCGCTCATGCCGCCCGCATGGCGCGTGTGCAGGTCGCCGCTGGCGGTCTGCTCGAACTGCATGCCGGCGCGGATCAGCCAGCGGATTACGTCCGGGCCGTCTTCCGCCATGGCGGCCACGAGTTCGGGGTTGCCGATATCGTGGCCGCCGCGCAGGGTGTCCTCAATGTGGCGCTGAATCGAGTCGTCCGGCTCGATGGCGACCTGAATGCCGCCTTCCGCCATCACCGTGTTGCTGTCTCCCAGGCGCAGCTTGGTGACCAGCAGCACGCGAGCGCCGCGCTCGGCTGCGGCCAGCGCCGCTGCGCAACCCGCGCCGCCGCCGCCGATAATCAGCACGTCAATATCGGTCACGGGTGCACCGGCCAGGTCGGCTTCATCAATGATGGCCTCGGCTTGCAGCAGTCCGGCCAGTTCGCGCTGACAGCTATCGCCCGCGTTGGCCCCCACTGCCAGCTTGACCACGCTGCTGCTCACGTAGTCCGGGTGAAAGGCATTGAGCAGGGCTGCCGGATCGGCCAGATCCGGCGGCTGCCCAATCTCCGCATCGGGCCGGTAGAGGGCGCGGGCCTGCGCCAGAGGCATACAATTATTCATGTTCATCGTGGGACGCACCGGTGGGCCCCATTCTTTCTTTGCGCTGTTCCTCCAGCCGGTAGATCAGGTTGGGCGGACGCAGGTGGAAATGCGCCGTCACCCGCCGGCAGAACAGTCCTACGTGAGCCGGCGCGATCAACTCCGGGCAGGCGCTGTCGCAGAGCTCGCACATCACGCATTCCAGGAATATTTCCCCGGCATCGCGAAAATGCCCGGCAGCCGCCAGGGTAATAGCGCCCTCGACGTCGATCCCCTTGGGGCAGGAACGCACGCAGCCGTGGCAATTCCGGCAATGGGAGGCCTCGGGAAATATCTCGTGGAAACGCGCCTGGATGTTCCAGCCGTCGGTAAAATCGTCGATCTCGTAATGATGCAGCGGGGGCACCTGCGGCGGCAGGAACACGGCCTCGAGGCCCTCCTCGACAAAGGTCTGGCAGGCAAGGTTCACCGTCACCTCTTTGCCGCGCCGCAACAGCACGCGGCACGAGCCGCACACGCTTTCGAGGCAGCTCACCGCCGTCACGCGCGGCACGCCGCCATGCCAGGCGGCCTCGACCAGGGTCATCGACGGTGACGCCGCGACGGGCACCCCGTTGATGATCAGGTTGATGGCTTGCTGGCTGTCGTCCTCGTCCGCCATGGCTGTTCTCGGGATCAAGGGCGGGAAAGGTCGATGATCTTTCTCAGGTCGTAATCCGGGCTTCCGCCCACATGCTCCACCAGCGCGGTCATGCGCTCGTCCAGCGTGGGGCGCTCTTCCTTGAACAGCAGGCCGGTGGGCACGCGATCCTCGCGCAGCGCCATGTTGACTATGTGCATCGCGGCATCCAGATCGGTGACGTCGTGATCGGTGACGACCTCGTTGACCACGCTCTTGAAATAGGCGGCGGTGTCGATCTGGTTGAAGGTCGGACACTGGGAAAGAACGTTGATGAAGGAAAAGCCCTTGTGTTCCATGCCGTTCTTGATCAGCTCGGCGGTCATCTTGACGTTGCCGGCGAACGCTTGAGCCACGTAGCTGGCGCCGTAGGTAAGCATATACAGGATCGGGTCCATCGGGTCGTCCACGCCGCCGTAAGGCGTGGTGTAGGCTTTCATGACCCTGCGCGAGGAAGGAGATACCTGCCCCTTGGTCAACCCGTAGATATGGTTATCCATCAGTACGTAGGTCATGTTGATGTTCTTGCGCGCCAGGTGCGGCATGTGTCCGCCGCCGATGGAGAAGCCATCGCCGTCGCCTCCGGTGACCACGACGGCCAGATCGGGGCGCGCCAGTTGGACGCCCGTGGCCACCGGACCCGCGCGTCCGTGCAGGGTGTGCATTTTGTAGGACTGGACGAAATACGGCAGGCGCGATGAACAACCGATGCCGGAAACGTTCACCAGGAAGTTCGGATCGACGCCGATTTCCGACAGTGCGCGCAGCAAGCCGGTCAGTACGCCGTGGTGGCCGCAGCCGCCGCACCAGACCACGGGGATGCTGCTCTTGTATTCCTTGGGCTTGAGTTCGACCCGGTGCAGGTGTTTCTGGGCTGTGTTCATGCCAGCATCTCCTTGACTTTACGGACTATCATGTCGGGCGTGAAGGGCAGCCCGCCGCAGATGGTGTAGGACTCGGGGCGCAACGAGGTTTCCGCCCGCACGAAATGGGCGAGTTGCCCCAGATAATTGACTTCGGGCAGCAACAGCCTCGAGCACGATGCGCCGAAATTCTCGAACTGCTCCACCGGCAGGGGCCACAGCAGTTTGGGATAGAACCCCTTGACCTTGTAGCCTTCGGCGCGCAGCCGTTGCAAGCCTTCGCGCACCACGCCGATGGTGCCGCCCCAGGCGATGATGCCGATGTCGGCCTCGCCCTCGCCATCTTCCTCCACGGCGGGAAAATCCTTGACCACCCCCTTGAGCTTGCCGAACCGCTTGGCCTGCATGGCCTCATGGTTGGCTGCCGTGTAGTTGGGTGCGCCGGCCTCATCGTGCTCCAGGCCGGTGGAGATATGCATGCCGCCGTGCGTGCCGGGATCGACCATGGGTGAAATGCCGTCTGCGGTCAACGCGTAGCGCCGGTATTCGCCCTCGCCGTCCCAGCGCTTGCGATCCACGTTGGTATAGCTGTCCGGGTCCGGGTAGGGCACGGTCTGGGTCGAGAAAGCCAGGGAACTGTCGGAAAGCAGCAGTACCGGGCACTGGTATTTCTCCGCCAGATTGAAGGCCGCCACGGTCAGGTCGATACAGTCCTGCACGTCCTCCACCGACAGCACGATGCGTCCGGCGTCGCCATGGGAACCGTGCACCGCCATGAACAGATCGGACTGTTCGTGCTTGGTGGGCAAGCCCGTGGAAGGGCCGCCGCGCTGCACGTCCACCACCACGCACGGGGTTTCGCTCATGAACGCCATGCCCAGCATTTCGCCCATCAGCGCCAGGCCCGGCCCGGAAGTGGCCGTCATGGCCTTCTTGCCGGCGTAGGCTGCTCCGACCACGTGACCGATCGAAGCGATCTCGTCCTCCGCCTGGATCAGGGTGCCGCCGCGCTTGGGCAGATGCCTGGACACATACTGCGCGATTTCGGTCGCCGGGGTGATGGGGTAAGCGGAAAAGAAATCCACCCCCGCGATCAGGGCGCCAAGGCCGACGGCGTAGTTGCCCGACATCACGATGACATCGCGTTTGGCTTCTGCCGCCTCGACGGCATGGGAATCGGTCTTCTTCAGCGCCGAGGCCAGCTCGCGACCCCGCGCGAAGGCCGCCAGGTTGCCCTGAACCACGGCTTCGCCCTTGCGCGCAAATTTGGCGGAAAGCACCTCGCGCAAAGTGGCTTCAGGGATATCGAACAGGGCGGACAGGGCGCCCAGAGCCACCATGTTCTTGGCTTTCGGGCTGTTCAGCTCGCGCGCCGTCAGCGTCATGGGAATGGGATAAGCATGAACGCCGGGCGGAATGTCCGGCTCGAAATCGCCGCCCGGACTGTCGTAGACGAAAGCCGTACCCGGCTTGAGGCGCTCGCGGTTCAGGTCGTAAGCCTCGCCGTTGAACGCGCACAGGACGTCGAAAGTATCGCCCTGGTTGTAGATGCGCTGCGGGCAGGTGCGCAGCTGATACATCGCGTAGCCGCCCCTGATCTCCGCCGGGAAGGTCTTGAACGTGTAGACCTCATGGCCCATGCGCGCGCAGGCCTGGGTGATGAAATCGCCGGCGGAAATAATCCCTTCGCCGCCTTCGCCGGCAATACGAATAATCAGATCGTTCTTGGTCATAACCTGCATATCCTTAATCCTCTTTGCATGGTATCGGAGAGCGCGCCGAGCATAAGCTCTTCCCGCTTAATACGGTGAGGCACCATTGAGAATCAATCCACGTTTCTGTCAATCATCAAAACATAGACAACATCTAATGATAAAAATTGTTCCATTATACCTAAAAGTTGGCGCTCATGCATCCGGCTACAACCTCAGTTTCCACGTCACCAACCCGAACGCTCCCAGCGCACACGCAGCCGCAATGGTAAAGGTCACCTCCGGCCCCAGCGTGTCCCAGGTCATGCCGCTATACAGGCCACCCAGCGTGCCGCCCACTCCGAACGAAAAACTGTTGTAAAGAGCTTGTCCCTGAGCCTGGTGCCTGCCCTTGAAAAAACGGTGCACCACTTGTACCGCCGCCGAATGGTAAGCGCCGAAAGTGGCGGCGTGGAGCAGCTGCGCCATTACCAGCACAGCGATCCACTTCACCCCCCAGCCGATCATCAGGAAACGCAGCACGGCAAAAGCGAAGCTCGCCAGCAACACCTGGCGCAGGGTAAAACGGCGCAGCAGGCGCGGAATCCACAGGAACACGCCGATCTCGCACACCACCCCGAGCGACCACAACAATCCAACGCTGCTCTTGGCATAGCCGTGGTCCACCAGGTAAATCGAGTAGAAAGTGTAATAGGGGCCGTGGGCCGCCGCCATGAGAATGCCACCACCGATAAAAACCAGCACCTCGGGACGGCGAATGATGTGCCAGATCGGCAGGTGATCGGTGTGATGCGGCAGCACCGCCGCTTCCGGAATGTGGCGCGAGAACAGCAACAACGCGGTCACGATCCCCAACACGGCCCACAGCAGCCAGCGTATGGCGACATAGTCGAACAGATAGCCCAGGCCGATCACCGCGACGATGAAGCCGACCGAACCCCATAACCGGATGCGGCCATATTTTGAAGTTTTCTCGCCGAGGTGGCTGAGCGTGGTCGCTTCCACCAGCGGCAGCGAGGCGCTCCAGAAAAAACTCATCAAGGACATCGCCACGAACATCCAGGCGAAGCTGGAACCGAAAAACACCGCGACAAAACTTGCCAGGCTGAAACCGACGGAAATCTGGACGATGGCAACACGCTTGCCGGTATGGCCGGCGACCCAGCCCCATAAATTGGGCGCAAAGATGCGCATCACCTGCAACAGCGACATCAGCACGCCGATCTGGAACGCATCGAATGTCAGCGACTTGAGATACAACCCCCAGAACGGCGCCATCGCCCCGACGAAAGCGAAGTAGAAAAAATAGAAGCCGGACAGGCGCCAGTAAGGAAGGTTACGCATTGGCGGGATTTTAACACGCCGCAAAAAGGGCGAAGGACGGGTATCCCTGGAACACCTTGTGGCAATCCGCTTCACTCCTTACAATATGGACGGCAGAAACGGGCAAACATCAGTAGCTCAGTCAACATGAAAACCACGCTTGCAAGGCTGGCGGGGTCTTCATGAAGGCGGTGGGTGATCTGAGGCTCTACCGGAAGCGGATCAACGAGTTTCAGGGAGAAACAAAAGATGGGTCAGGACCCAAGAAAACGTCGCCCTCTCGACCT
>JAJXTJ010000093.1 GCA_021783895.1 Pseudomonadota bacterium
TCCTCCAGCCGGCCCACCGCGGTGACCACATTGGCCGCAGCCAATGCGCGCGACACATCGCCCATGGCCAGGCCGTATGCCTGCAGGCGCGCGGGATCGACGATGACGTGATATTCCTCGCGCGCGCCGCCCACGACTTGAATCCGCGCTACCCCCTCCACGCCGGAAAGCAGCGGCCGCAGTTGATATTGCGCGAGATCGCGAAGCTGCGTCAAAGACAATACATCGGAAGTCAGGCTGTAGGCGAGTATGGGAAACACCGTCGGGTCCATGCGCTTGGCGGCGATGTGCGTCCCGGACGGCAGTTGCGGCAAAATCTGGGCCGCCGCCTGGCTGACCTGGGAAGCGGCCAGCGCCATGTCCGTTCCCCAGGCAAAATTGACCGATATTTCGGCAGAGCCCCGGCTGGTGGTGGAGCGCACGTTGTTCACGCCCGGCACGCGCCGGATCGCTTCTTCCGCCGGCATGGTCACTTCGACTTCCATCTGTTCCGCCGGACGGTCGCCGGCGTCCAGGGAAACCACCACGCGGGGGAAATCGACGTTGGGAAAAAGCGTCACCGGCAGCTTGAATGCGGCGACCATCCCCGCTGCCGCCAGCATGAACAGGAAGAAAAGAATGGACCGGCGATGGGCCTGCATCCAAGTGGAAAAATTCATTTTCCGGCCTCCCGCACGGCCATGCCATCTTTAAGCTCGTAATTGCCGAGCACCACCACTTTCAGGCTGCCGCCCAGGGGGCCGGATACCGCAACGATGCCGCCGTTTTCCACGCCGGTGGACACATCGACACGCCTGGCGCGGCCACCTTGCACCTGGAACAGGTAAGCGCCCAGCCCGTCGCGCAGCACGGCGGAACGCGGCACTACCCAGTAATTACGACCGCCGAGATCAATGGTTCCACGCACCTGCATCCCAGGCAGAAAGCCGGTCGCAGGGCCTTGAAGCCGGGCCTCCACGTCCACCAGACGGGTCTGGGGATTGATGGCGCCGAATACTTTTGACACCTTGGCGCTGACCGTTACCGCGCCGCCGAATACCGAAACCAGCCGGATCGACATGCCCGCGCGCACCCGGTTTGCGTCTTCCGGTTCCACGCCCAGGAGCGCACGCAAGGCGCCCGACTTCGCCAGTTGCATGACCGCTGTGCCGGGCTGGATGCGATCGCCTTGCTGCACGCCGATGCTGGCCACCAGTGCGTCGAAGGGTGCGTTCACGGTCTGATTGCCGATGCCGGCGCCCAGTCTTCGCTGTGCCGCCAGGTTCGCCCGTGCATCCAGCAACGCTTTTCTGGCCGCCGCCACCTGGGATTGGGTGGCCAGTCGCTGCGCCGCCAAATCTTCCACGCGCTTGAGTTCGCCGCTTGCATAGTTTTCCGCCGATTCGGCCTGGCTATAGGCCGCCGCTGCGGTGGCCTCGGTGGAAAGTTCCAGCAGCGCTTCGCCACGCTTCACGACTTGCCCCGGCGCCACCAGCAAGCGGGCGATCTGCACCGGTCGCGGAAAGCTCATGTTTTCCGTTGCCCCGGTAGCGGGCATGACGGTTCCATACACGGTGAGGGTTTCGGACATCGCCTGGCTGCGCAGGCTCGCCGTTTTGACCTGCACGCTGGGCTCCCCTGCGGCAGAAACCGCCGATGCCATTTGCGGCAAGTTCATCATCATCGCCAGGGTCAACAATAGAAATATCGGTTTCACGGTTAGTCCTTGTCGTTCATGGCGGGCAATTCGCCGCCGATCAGTGTCAGCAGCGCCACGCGTTGCTCCAGCAGGGTTTGTCTCAGCGTGATGGCCTCCGCCTGCTTGGCAAGCCAGGCGGTGCGCAGGTTGGTGTAGGCCAGCGAATCGATGTTGCCCGCGTCGAAGGCCGCCTGGGCATTTGCCGCCGCATGAGCAAGCGCATCCTCGCCGGACTCCACGTTTTTCAACTGCTTCTCAAGCAGCTTCTGGTCTTCCAGAATTCTGGCGATGTCGGCGGCGGCACCGTTGATGCGCATTTGATACTCGTCACGCAGGCGTTGGCGCGTCGCCTGTTCAATGGCGATGTTGCCCCGGTTGCGGTTGAAGATGGGCAGGCTGAGGGTAATGCCGAAACCTTGCGTATAAAGGCCTGAAGTATCCCGCGCGCGGGTCAGTCCGACGTTGAGTGCCGGGAATTGCGCCAGCACCGCCTGGCGAAATCGTTGCTCCTGGCTTTCGTAGCCGGCCTGGAGGGCAAGCAGATCAGGGCGCCGCTCGCCGATCCGCGCCATGGCCGACTTCAGTCCGGCTATGTCAATGGGCGGCAACTGAGCCTCGCCGACGAGATGAACCCGCATGTCCGGCGCAAGTCCGAGAAGGGCGTTGAGGTCATGCCGATTGGCGCCGATCTGACGCAAAAGATCGTTGATGGCGGTATCCAGTGTCTGCAGCGCGGCAAGATCGGCATTGGCCGCATCCAGGGTGAGGTTGCCTTGGGCCAAGGCCCGTTGCGTGCGCTGGTAGCGCGAAAACAGCAGGACGCGCTCTTTCTGCAACACGGACAGAAGTTGTTGCCGGCCCAGACTGCGGGCGAACAGCAAACGTGCCTGGCCGACGATCTGCCATTCCTGCCACAGCAAATTGAGATCGGTCTGGCGCTGCGCCGCCCGCGCCGCATTTTTGACGGCGGATCGCGCAAGCAGGGCGTTGACGTCGTAGCTCAATCCCAGGTTGAAGGCGCTGGTATTGCCGGCAGCGCCATTGGTGGGAAAATCACGGGCAAGGCTCAGTTGCGGGTCGGGCAGCAATCCTGCGGCAAAGGCTTGGGCGCGAGCGATGCCGGCTTCGTCGCGAGCTACCTTGAGCTGAGGATTATTGGCCACCGCCAGCATGGCCACTTCCGTCATGTCCAGCCCGTCGCTCGGATCGAACCGGTGGGTTGAAAGTTCCGGCAGCGGCATGAGCGCCGATTGCACGATCAGATGAGGCACCCCGGCAGGGAACCGGGGCTTGGTCTGGAGGGACAGCGGTTGATAAGCGGCACAGCCTGCCAGGCTCGCAACAAATGCGGCGGCAAGCGTGAGACGGTGTTTCATGATGGTAAATCCTTTTGGGCGACACGCGGTTACTTGCATGTTACCCAAGGTAGCCAGGAAGAATTAGCTGATCGTTAGGATCGGTGAAGTTTGGCCCTATATACGGTCGTCATGACAAAACCCTAAGCAGCCCGCGTCACCTTTATTTCAACCGGCGGATTCAAGTCGGAAGTGCAACAGGTGCATTCGCCCCTCCCCCTACATCAACACAATGTCGTACTGCTCCTGACTGTACTGATTCTCCACCTGAAGATAAATCGGCTTGCCGATGAAATCGCCCAGCTGCGCCAGGTTTTGTGATTCCTCGTCGAGAAACAGGTCGATCACCTGCTGGGAAGCGAGGATGCGAAACTCGCGTGCGCTGAACTGGCGCGCCTCGCGCACCAGCTCGCGCAGGATGTCATAGCACACCGTCTGCGCCGTCTTCAGCACCCCCCGCCCCTGGCAGGTGCAGCAGGGCTCGCACAGGATATGCGCCAGGCTCTCGCGGGTGCGCTTCCTGGTCATCTCCACCAGGCCCAGCGCGGAGAACCCGTTCACCGTCATGCGCGTGCGATCCTTCGCCAGCGTCTTCTTGAACTCGGCGAGCACCGCGGTCTTGTGCTCCTCGTTGTCCATGTCGATAAAATCGACGACGATGATGCCGCCGAGGTTCCTCAGCCGCAACTGCCGGGCAATTGCCTGCGCCGCCTCGAGGTTGGTCTTGAAAATGGTGTCGTCGAAATTGCGGCCGCCGACGAAGCCGCCGGTATTCACGTCGACCGTGGTCAGTGCCTCGGTCTGGTCGATAATCAGGTAGCCGCCCGACTTCAGGTCGACCCGCCGCGCCAGCGCCTTCTCGATCTCGTTTTCCACGCCATGCAGGTCGAACAGCGGACGCTCGCCGGAATAGTGTTCGAGCAGTCCGACAACATTGCTGGTGTACTCCAGGGCAAAACCCTGCATTTTCTGGAAGGTCTCGCGCGAATCCACCCGGATACGGATGGTTTCCTCGTTGACGAAATCGCGCAGCACCCGCAGCGAAAGATTCAGGTCGTGGTAAAGCATGGCGGTCGGCTTGGCGTTTTTGGCTTTTTCGTTGATGTCGCGCCACTGCTTGCGCAGATATTCGATATCGGCCCCAAGCTCGCTGTCGGAGGCCGCTTCCGCCATGGTGCGGATGATGAAGCCGCCGCCCGCGTCGGGTTGCAACAGATGCTGCAACTTGTCGCGCAGCAACTCGCGCTCGGCTTCGTCCTCGATGCGCTGGGAGATTCCGATGTGGGTCTCCTGCGGCAAAAACACCAGGAAGCGCCCGGCGATGCTGATCTGCGTGGACAGGCGCGCGCCCTTGGTGCCGATGGGATCCTTGATCACCTGCACCAGCAGGGTCTGCCCTTCGTGCAGTATCCTTTCGATCAGGCGGGTTTCCACATCCTGGCGCTCCTGCCAGATGTCCGCCACATGCAGGAAGGCGGCGCGATCCAGGCCGATTTCGACGAATGCCGACTGCATTCGGAGTGACGTTGATCAGAATTTCTTCGCTCATTTATTAGCTTTCAGCCGTCAGCTATCAGCGTTCAGCTTTGTGTTGTGCGCGGCTTGCCGCGCGTGGTTTTTACTGACCGCTGACAGCTGATAGCTGAAAGCCTGTTCACAACACCGCCATGCCGAAACCTGCCAGCAGCTCCGCCGTTTCATAAAGCGGCAGCCCCATGACGCCGGAGTAACTGCCCTCGATTTTCTCGATAAACACCGCCGCGTGCCCCTGGATAGCGTAAGCGCCAGCCTTGTCGAGCGGCTCGCCGGTCATGGCGTAACGACGAACAGCTTGCTTGGTCAATTTGCCGAATTGTACGATAGAAACCGACAGCTTTTGCTCGACTTTGTCCGCATTCGCCACAGCCACGGCAGTGAGCACTTCATGCCTGTTCCCCGACAAAGCCAGTAACATCTCCATGGCCTCATCCCGGTTCGAGGGTTTGCCCATGATCCGGTCGTTCAGCACCACTGCCGTATCCGCCGCCAGCACGGGGAAATGCGGCAGCCTGCGCTGCTGCACGCGCAGCCAGCCGACCTCGGCCTTGGCGCGACTGACGCGCAGCGCGTAGTCATGCGGATTTTCTCCGGGCAGGGGGGTCTCATCCACATCCTGTCCACGCGCCAGATCGTCCCGCAGCAGCAACAGTTCAAAACCGACGCCGATTTGCGCAAGCAACTCACGCCGGCGCGGCGAACGCGATGCCAGGTAAATTCTTTTTACCGAAATCAAACCGTTACTCCCGATGATAGGGATGGTTCTGGATTACCGTCACAGCGCGATACATCTGCTCCGCCAGGACCACTCTAACCAGACCATGGGGCAGCGTGAGGCGGGACAGAGACCAGAGCCGGTTGGCCTGGCGCTTCACCTCCGGGTGCAGGCCATCCGCGCCGCCGATGACGAAAGCCACGTCGCGCCCGCCACGCATCCAGTCTTTCAACTCGCCGGCCAGTTCCAGGGTGCTCCAGTCCTTGCCGTGCTCATCCAGCGCCACTCGCACGCAACCGGGCGGCAGGGCGGCCTCGATGCGGCCCCGCTCCGCCTCGTGAACCTGTTCCCGTGTTTTGCCGCCGGCCCGCCTTTCCGGCTTGATCTCGCCCAGTTCGATGCGGGCCTCGCGCGGCATGCGCTTGGTGTACTCGGCAAAGCCCTCGTTCACCCAGGCAGGCATTTTATGGCCCACAGCCAGGATCAGCAGCTTCACGGATGAACAGCAGATTCCGCCAATTTGGGTTTCTTGCCCATGACCGGGCCACCCCACAATTGCTCGAGATTGTAATATTCCCGTACCGTGGGCTGCATGATGTGAAC
>JAJXTJ010000094.1 GCA_021783895.1 Pseudomonadota bacterium
CTGTTCTGCGGTGATCGTGGATTCACGTGCCATTTTTTAACCCCTTTTGTTACGTTATGTTATGTTTAATTACGTTACGCTTGTTATGTTACGTTATGTTATTCAATATAGCAAGAAATAATCAGTATTCGCCCGGAATCAAAATCGTAATCACCAACTCCCCGTTATCCCCAGATCCAGCCAGCATTTTCAGCCTCGCCACCCGGCCACACACTCCGCGTCCGCCACGGGGTAAACGGTGGATCTGGTATCGGATCTCCGTTCCACCGCGCCGCGCTGCCAGGCTCGACATATAAACTACATCCCAAAGTCTGCCCGTCTCGTCCTGGTGCATCTGCCGCTTGCTGTCACTCTCGCTCCACTCCACGCAATCCGCCCAGGCCGCCCTGGTGATCGCCACCGGGCAGCAAAAACCGGCTTCCTTGGCTATGCTGGTGATGTCCACCAGCACGCCGTCTTCCAGCGCCTGTTTCCGCGTGTAAGCGTGGAGCACCTCGCCGAAAAGTTCTGTCATCTGTTCTGATTTGAAAAACTGACCTTTGGAAGCCTCGGGGGTGCAGGGGGAACCCCCTGCGTTGTTGTCTGTGGTGCCGGTGTTTTTTGTTGCCATGGTAGTTCTCCTTTTCTGTGATGTTCTGTCCTTCGGAGCCGCCTCATAAAGGGTGGCCAGGGTTGGGCGTTTAGGCGGTTGCAAGCTGGCGTGACAGACGGGGTTTCGAGGGTGCGGAATACCGGAACCGGGCGGCTTTTTGCCCGGTGAGGATATGCCGTAAACCCTCGCCGGCTGGCGCGACGGCTTGCGAATTTAACCGACTGCCCAGCCCTGGACGCACTGGGCGGCTTTGAAGGGCAATCACAGGGAAGGCGAACGGCAACGGCAACAAAAAACGGTTTCCGGCATCACGGCGCAGGGACGGCGCAGCCGACACGGAGCAATCCAACGCTCCGGCTTGCCGGTGCGTTGAACAAAACCGTTTTGTGAGAAACACGATCTCGCGGCATTTTGCGAGATGGTGTTTCTCATGCTTTGCGGCAAGGATTGAAGCCCGAAGGGACAAGACCCGCGTGTCTCTTGCGGGGCTTGGTCGCTTGCGACGAAAGCCAGTCCGGCTTTGCCGGGCCGCCCTGATTCTGCTATTCTTCTTGTTCCGAACCACAAATAAATAAAAATACAGGGAGCGAGACCAAATGAACCCAATTGACTACCAGAACGGCATCAATCAAGCCGACATCCAGTACCGGGCGGATCGCGCGCTCGACAATTTAGCCGCCAACCGTAGTATTGCCATCGCGCAAGCGGACGCGAACAACGAAGCATTCAAGGCCGACAAGTGGCGCGCTTACGCCCACAAGCTCGAGAACAAGATCCAGAACCTGGAACAAGACAATGCAAAGCTGGAGCAATCGAAAAAAGGGCTCGTCAACGAAATCACCCGGCTGAGCAATGACAAGGAGGCGCTTTTCTGGAAAAGCGCTACGGCGACCTCCACAGCCCAGGCAGCCCTCGCAACGGTGGACGCCATGCACAAAGAAGTGGTCGATGCCGGCCTGGCCGGGCAACTGCGGCTTTCAGGCGATAGCAACGCGCTCGATACGCTTTTTGTGTCCAAGAAAAAAAAGGTGGACGACGAATATTTCGAGATCGACCGGCTGCATCGTGCCAAAGGCGACATGAGTCACGTTCGTTAATTCACCGTCACGCATTCATTTTTAGAGAGGTAAGCCATGGGCCTGACCGCCATCGTTGACGCCGACGAGAACTCTGATTCGGGGCAAGCACCAGAGAACCTCGTCCCGGAGCCCGTTTCAGAGAGAAATGCCGCGAACGCCAATTTAGAGAATTCGAAGACCGACGACAAACTCGCCGCCAAACCCATCCCCGTCGCCAGCACCGGTGACAATTCCACTCCGACGCCGCCCAGGATGGTCGATCTCGACGCGAAAGAGGCCGACCTGAAAGAAACCCGGCAGCGCGAGGACGAAGAAGCCAGGCTTCGCGAAGAGGGCAAAAAGCAAGGGATGCCCGCCACCGCCATCGATGCGCTCTTGATAGCCGGGATGGCCGCAGTAGGCATCGGCGCCAAAAAACAGGCCGCCGAGAAGGCCGCCATCCAGTCGATGAAAGACACCGTGGCGGCGATGAACGCCGACCCGGCCCTTCTTGCGCGCAAACTGAACAAGGACGCCGTTACCGCCGACTATTTCACCACGCTCCACAATGCGCAGCAACTCAAGGAATCCGCCAGTAACTTCAGCAAGACGGCGAATTTCGCCAAGCTGCGGGGAAAAATGGTCAGCATGAACCTGACGTGGGCCTCTGCGATGTCCAGCCCCGAGTTCCGCGGCTTCATGGCCGAACTGTCCGACCCGAAATCGGCGGAGGGCAAAGCGTTCAAGGACGCCCACCTCGACGTTACCGCCAAAGCCGCAGCGCTCGAGACTTCCTGGAGCCAGTTTTCCAAGACGGCGGAAACCCACAATTTCGATATCAGCGAACACAACCAACAGATCATGGGCGCAGCCAATCGCTCCGCGCTGGAAACCGTCCCCATGGACAGCGAGAATGGCAAGAACCCGTTCAATAACTTTGCCGAGAAACTGGATGACCTGGGCGCTAAGGCGTCAGAGGTCATGGAAAAGCTTTCGGCAGCGCTCGGGAAATTGTTCCAGCGATAACAGCATCCAGGCACAAATTACAATTAGGGTGTCCTTGTGGCACCCTTTAATATTATGGATATAAGAAAAAACATGGAACTCTTCACTGCACTCGGATTTCACTGGAACAGGTCAGTCGTTCCTAGTGCGGTGCCGGCTCACTCTATCGAACGGGTGGCCTTCCGCTTTTATCGCATGCTGCCCGAGTTCGTTTGGGATGCATCCGTGCTCGAAGGCAACCCATTCACATTTCCAGAAGTCAAGACGCTGCTTGATGGTGTGACTATCGGCGGACGGAAAATCTCTGACCAGGAGCAAGTCCTCAATCTGGCAGAAAGTTCCAAGCAGCTTTTGGCCCTAGTGAAGAATGGAGAGTTCTCGCTGGACAAAACCACGTTCACTTCGCTACATGGTCTTGTCGCCCGCAATGAGGCGCTGGAATGGGGACATTTCCGGGGCGAGGGCAAAGAGACGAACTACACGCCGGATGTCGGCCTGGGCGAACATGGGCGGTACACGCCACTGGCGACCGTGGCCGGTGCGTCAGAGTTGAACCGTGTCTTTGCCGGTGGCCTGCAAGCGCTTCAAAGCGCTGTGCAACAACCCTTCGAGAAAGCGGCCGCTTTCTTCCTATTCGGCGCCTTGCAGCAATTTTTCTTCGATGGCAACAAGCGCACGTCTCGTTTCATGATGAACGGCATTTTAATGTCAGCGGGCATTGATGCGATCAGCGTCCCGGCAGCTAAGGCGCAGGAGTTCAATGAGAACATGGTCCAGTTTTACTTGAAGAAGGACGCCACTGAAATGATGGCTTTTCTGGTCGATTGCCATCCGAATGCTGAACAGATTCATGAGGCGATCTCAAGCCACTCAGTCGAGCGGGATACGAACGGGATGGGTTTATGAACACATGTCCGCGCATTCCCCTTCCTGGGCGAGTCCCCCGGCAGCCATGCGCCAGGAGGGGGTCAAGCGGACGGTTTGGTTTTTGCTTTGGTTTTGGCCTTGCGCTCATGCTCTTCCGTTCCCTGCGCGTCCACGTAAGCCCGTACCTCTTGCAGCAGGCAGTGAGCCGCAAGAAGAACAAACGCTCGAACAATCGCCGCAAGGCCGTTGCATTGTTATCGGCGGAATCTCGCCGTATCGCCAATTGCCGGAAAGACTTCTTGCACCAGACTTCTGCCGATCTGGTGAAACAATACGGCCTGATCGCCACGGAACAATTGAACGTCAAGAACATGACCGCCGCGGGAGGCGAATACAAGAAAGGTTTGAACCGCAGCATTCTGGATACCGCGCCGTCCACTTTCATTAACCTGCTCAAGACCAAAGCGGAAGAAGCCGGGTCGTTGTGGGTGGAAGTGCCGACCCGTCAGGCGAAACCGAGCCAGACGTGTCACCGGTGCGGCATCCAGCGCAAGAAACTCTTGTCCGAACGGAAGCATCAGTGTGACTGTGGCGCAAGCTGTAGCCGGGATGAAAACGCGGCCAGGGTCATGTTAAATTGGGCGTTGTTCGGCAACGCCACCGGGCAGGAACTGTCCGAGGTGGGGAGCGGTTGCAGTTTGGCCGCGAAGAGACACGAAACTCCACCAATAGCCGCCTGCGCGGTTTAGGTGGAGTAGTTCATAACAGGAGCTTAGCGGTGGGAGACTTCATGAACATTAAACGGGTGGATCCTCGTCACCATTTCGAGGAATACACACATATCGTTAGCCCGATCTCTGTTGAAGATGGGGGCGGATTTCTTGTCACGTTCCCCGATCTGCTTGGTTGTATGTCAGACGGCGAAACAGAGCGGGAAGCCATTTCCAATGCCCGCGATGCTTTTTCTGCTTGGGTGTCTGCTCGTGTTGATGCTGGCGAGGAGGTTCCCGCTCCTGAAAGGAATCCGCCCGCGTTATCCGGGAACCATAACGCTTGAGCCTCCCCATGGATAAATCCAGGGGATTCACCTTCTGGCTAGGCGACCGCTTTCGCGGCCGCCTAGCTTACAGTGTTCGGGGCCGGCTCATCCGGCCCGCCCAGTCGAGCATCAAGAACGACTGGGCAGCACAGCCCCCGCCAATCCCGGATATTCATCGCGGCATTGGCATCGGCGTGCGCCTTATACCCGCAACCGCAGGCGTAGGCATGTTGTGAGCTTACATAACTGAACTACCACCCTGAACTACCACCTACTGAAGTAGGTGGGTTAGCGCAGCGGGGGTGCAGACGACTAAAGTCGTCAAACCGCGCCCCGCTAAACGCGCATGAGTCAAAACATGAAGGTCAAGGTCACCGGCTAAAGCCGGTGGTTTTAAACCAATCAGATTGAAATAATGCCTGTCGATGGTGCCGCACACCGGGCAAATCGTTTCCTCGCCAGCGCCCCAGCGGAGTTCCCTGAATACCTGAACGCTTGGTCGTGAGTCATTTCCATCACCTTGCGCACCGAGAGGGTGCGGGCTTTGGCGGAGAGAAGAAAGTGCTGGGACATGATTGGCGCTCCAAATTCAACGAATATGTAGAAATTATAACGCCAATGCAGAAATAGTCAATACATATTCGTGGAATGTTCCACTCTATTGCAGAATGTTCGCCTCTAGTGTAGAGTCAAAGCAATCAACCACAACGCGATTGGATGCTCAATGAACGATGAAGAGTGGAACCGCTACGCTACGAACCTGCTTAAGGTGGAGCTGGCTCGCGCTGGGATCGGCTACGATGAACTAATTAAGCGGCTCGATGCAATCGGTGTGCAGGAGAGCTACAAGGGCTTGGCAGCCAAGGTCAATCGAGGCACGTTCAGCCTGGTTTTTTTCGCTCAGTGCATGAAGGCTCTGGGCGTTAAGTCTGTCAGGTTCAGTGAATGATGACAGCAATTCAGCAATTTATGGCTTTGGCCTGTCTAGGCTGGTTGGCTAAGTAACTTACCAGCCAATGCTTCTATTTGACTTGTAGTGACTAATTCCTGATCAACAGCCCATTTGTGGCAATGCGAAAGCATTACTTTAGAGTCATTGCGAGTAGCAGAAAACATCACCTGTCCTGATTTGCCTACAGCCAAGACGTATGGGTGTCGGCTATCTCCTGCTGTTACGGCATCGATCATTGGCTGATATAACCCGGATAATTGCAGAGAGGGGATGTGTTTCGCAACACGCTCGTAAATCTGGATGCCTGCCATATCCAAATCGCCCCAGAAGTGTATTGAACTATGCTTCAGAATT
>JAJXTJ010000095.1 GCA_021783895.1 Pseudomonadota bacterium
ATCAGCTGACAGCTTTCAGTTGCTAAAAACCTTTGTTGTCCACGAAAAACACGAAAGAACACGAACGGATTCAGGCGGATTCCAGGTTGGTTGCGTCACCCGATAGGTGGGTTGCAAAACTTGAATAGCCAGTTGATTTGTTTCGTGACTTTCGTGTTTTTCGTGGATGAAATGAATTTTTCGGTTCAGTGATCGGTTCACATTATGGCTGATCACTGAACGATCAGCCGCCGCGCCGGGAAACAGGCGCTGAATGTGCTGCCCTTGCCCGGTGTGCTTTCGATTTCGAGCCGCGCCTGATGGCGTGTCAGGGCATGCTTGGCGATAGCCAGCCCCAGGCCGGTTCCGCCGGTTTCGCGCGAACGGCTGCGATCTACCCGGTAAAACCGCTCGGTGAGGCGCGGGACGTGCTGCGGCTCGATGCCGATGCCGCTGTCCTGCACGCCGAATACGCCTTCCCCCTCCCACTCTTCCCATTGCAGCACGATCTCGCCGTCATCCGGCGTGTAACGAATGGCGTTGCTGACCAGGTTGCCAAAGGCGCTGCGCAACTCGTCCTCGTTGCCCAGCAGCCAGCGCTCCGAAGCCAGATTAAGCCGCAGCCGGTGCCGTCCAGCGCTCAAGGATAGTGCGTCATTCAACAAATCACGGAGCAGGCGCGGCATATCGACTTTTTCTTCACGATGGGCAGTATGGTGGCTTTCCAGCCTCGACAGCATCAACAAATCCGTGACCAGATGCTGCATACGGCTGGTCTGGTCGAACATCAGGCTCAGGTAATGCCGGGTCTGGATTTCATCCAGGTGCGCCATGTCCACCAGCGTTTCGAGAAAGCCGCCGACCACAGTCAGCGGCGTGCTCAGTTCGTGGGAAACATTGGCGACGAAGTCGCGGCGCATGGTCTCGACCCGCTCGATCTGGGTGATGTCGCGGCTGATCAGGAGCTTCTGTTCGTCCCCGAAAGGAATCAGCTGGATCGACAGCACCAGTTCGCGGTTGCGGGTGGATTTGAATATCAGCGGCTCGCGATAGTTTTGTGCCGCCAGGTAATCGGTAAACTGGGCCTGGCGGATCAGATAGGTCATCCACTGCCCGCGGTCGCGCTCGAGGTTGATGCCGAACTGCGTCTCGGCCACCGGGTTGCACCACTCGATCTGGCCGCTGCTGTTCATCATCACGACACCGTCCGGCATCGCCTCGCCAGCCAGCTGAAAACGCTCCAGCGCGTTGGAAAGATTGTGCTGGCTATCGGATTGCCGCCGCTCCAGCTGGTAAAGCACGGCAAAGGCTTCTTCCCACAATCCCGAGCCGTGCGGCACAGTCCCGGCATCCGGCCTGCGTAACCAGCCATCCAGTGCATTCAGATTGCGCAAGTGATGGAGAAGATAAAACAGCAGCAGGGCGACCATCAGAACCAATGCCGGAACCGGACCAACCGCCGCCCACAGGGCGAGCGGAGCGACCGCCAGCAAGCCCAGCATTATCAATGAACGCCACCAGAGACTAAGCATGAGGGAGGGTGTGGGATATGAACATGGGAACAGCGGTATTTTAGATGAGTTTTTAGTTATCAGCCGTCAGTTTTCAGTAAAAACTTCGTGTTGACAACTGAAGCGGGGTTGCCCCACGCCGTGAAGCCCTCTCCCCAACCCTCCCCCGCCTGCGGGGGAGGGGGCAAACTCGAAGGGCGCTTGTTTTGATTTGCGCTTGTTAGGAATTGGCATGAACCGACAGCCGGTAGCCGGAGCCACGAACGGTCTGGACCAGGCCGTCGTGCCCGGTCGCTTCGAGCGCACAGCGCAAACGGCGGATATGCACGTCAACCGTGCGGTCCTCGACAAACACATGGTTACCCCAGACCTGATCGAGCAGTTGTGCCCGGGAATACACCCGCTCGGGGTGGACCATCAGAAAATGCAGCAGGCGGAATTCCGTCGGCCCCAGTTCGATCGGCCTGTCGTTGCCGGTTACCCGGTGTGTCGCGGGGTCGAGGCGCAAGCCTGCCACCTCCACCGCGTCCCCCGCCATCTGCGGCGCGCGACGGCGCAGCACCGCCTTGATGCGGGCATTCATTTCGCGCGGGCTGAACGGCTTGGTGATGTAGTCGTCGGCGCCGATTTCCAGGCCGGTGATCTTGTCCTGCTCATCGCTGCGCGCCGTCAGCATGATGATAGGTACGTCCCGCGTATGGCTGTCGGCCTTGAGACGCCGGGCAAACTCCACCCCGCTCATGCCCGGCAGCATCCAGTCGAGCAGGATCATGTCGGGCAGCGACTCGCGCACCAGGGTCAGCGCCTGCTCGGCGCTGTCGGCGACCACGGCGCGATGCCCTGCCTGTTGCAGATTGAGCACCACCAGTTCCCGGATCGCGGGTTCGTCTTCCACCACCAGTATCATTGCCGACATAGCCGTTCCTGCGCAACCGATCAAAACAAAACCTGCACCCTTCACTTTTGCCCCCTCTCCCTTTGGGAGAGGGTTGGGGTGAGGGCGCATCCCAAGGCAATCCAGTTTATGTTTTACCTCAAGTCGGTTATGATTTCCACTTTCAATTGAACCGCTCCCACTGAACAGCATGGAAAAAACCACCCATTTCGGTTTTCAGACCGTCGAGGAATCGCAAAAAGCGAAGAAGGTCGCGGAAGTGTTTCATTCCGTGGCGCAGCGTTACGACCTGATGAACGACCTGATGTCGGCCGGGCTGCACCGGCTGTGGAAGCAATTCACCATCGAACAGAGCGGCACCCGGGAAGGCAGCCGGGTGCTCGACATCGCCGGCGGCAGCGGCGACCTGTCGCGCGCCTTCGCCAGGCGCGTCGGCAAGAGCGGGCAGGTGATCCTCACCGATATCAACAGCTCGATGCTCGGGGTCGGTCGCGACCGGCTGCTGGACGACGGCATCGTTCCACTGGCGGCACAGTGCGACGGTGAAAAGCTGCCGTTCCCGTGCAACCATTTCGACTGCGTCACCGTCGCCTTCGGCCTGCGCAACATGACCCACAAGGATGCCGCGCTGAAAGAGATGTACCGCGTCCTGCGCCCCGGCGGGCGGCTCCTGGTGCTGGAGTTCTCCAAAATATGGAAACCGCTGCAACCCCTGTATGATGCCTACTCGTTCAAGGCGCTGCCGGCGATGGGCAAGCTGGTGGCGGACGACGAAGAGAGCTACCGCTACCTCGCCGAATCCATCCGCATGCACCCCGGACAGGAAGAGCTGAAGCAGATGATGGAACAGGCGGGCTTCGAACGTGTCGAATATTTCAACCTGACGGCAGGCGTTGTCGCCCTGCACAAAGGTTTCAAGTTTTGAGAAGGCAGCGGTCAGCTAAAGGCAGCTATCAGTCGTCAGCTTTCAGTAAAACCAACACCTGCCACTGATGGCTGACCACTGATGGCTGACCGCTGATGGCTGACCGCTGATGGCTGACCGCTGATGGCTGACCGCTGATAGCTGATAGCTGACCGCTGATAGCTGATAGCTGACCGCTGATAGCTGATAGCTGAATTTAAAGGAGTTTTCCATGAGCAAATTTTTAACCTTTTTTTTCGTGGCGCTGATCAGCTTCGGCCTGACCGCTCATGATGCCGACGCCAGGCGCTTCGGTGGCGGCGGCAGTTTCGGCAAGCAGCGCCAGATGTCCCCCGCTCCCTATCGGCCTGCACAAGCCCCGGCAGCGGCACCCGCCCCGGCTGGCGGCAACAAATGGGTCGGCCCTCTGGCAGGCCTGGCCGCTGGCGGCCTGCTCGCTTCCATGTTCATGGGGCACGGCATGGGCGGCGGCATCGGCAACATCCTGATGATTCTCGCCCTGGTTGGCGGCGTATTCTTCATCATTCGCATGCTGAAGAAGCCACAGCCGCAGCCGACGCAGTATGCCGGAAACATGGAACGGACCGCCGTAACCGACATGGCCGCTCCCGGCGGTTCTGCGGCGATGCAGACCAGCAGTACCCGTCCGGCCTGGTTCGAGGACGAACCCTTCCTGCGTGAAGCCAAGAAGCAGTTCATCCGCCTGCAGGACGCCAACGACCGAGGCGACATCAACGACATCCGCGAGTTCGTCACGCCGGAAATTTATGCCGAAATCAGCATGCAAATCCAGGAACGCAACGGCAAGCCGAACAAGACGGAAGTGGTGACGCTCAACGCCGAAATCGCTGATGTGGTCACCGAAGGCGACCTGGTGATCGCCAGCGTGCGCTACTCCGGCATGATCCGCGAAGAAGCCAATGCGCCTGCGGAAGCCTTCAACGAAATCTGGCATATCCAGAAATCCCAGTCGCAGCCCAACGCCACCTGGTTCATTTCTGGCATCCAGCAGGTTTAACGGACATGGCGAGAAATGCTGCCCCGAAGGATGACATCTCTTCTCGCCACTTCCGTTCCCCCCTCTCCTCAATCCTCTCCCGCGCGCGGGAGAGGAGGCAATGGTGAAAGACGCTTGTTTTGATCCAATTGACTCCTGAAACGCCGGGCAAGCAGCCCGGCAGAGCGGTTTCGGCCTTGCCAGGAAGCGCGCTGGCCGGGCTTCTCAACCATCTTCTCAGCCAGCACTCCTGGGCTGCGGCGCGCCTGCGGCCACATGCCGGCAAAACCCTGCAACTGCGACTGCCGCTGGCGTCTGCCGTTCTTTCCATCCAGCAGGATGGCAGCTTCACAACCGCCGTGCCGGGTATGCCGGTAGACGCCACGCTGATCCCCAGTCCCCTGGCTTGGCTGACCGCCTCGGATGCGCGCTTCATCGCCGGCGGGGAAAATTCTGTTCTGGCCAAAGAACTCGCGGAAATCCTGGGGAAAATACGCTGGGACGCGGAAGAAGACCTGAGCCGGATGCTCGGCGACATCGCGGCGCACCGGCTGGTTTCCACCGCAACCGATATCCTCGAATGGCACAGGAACGCCGCCGAAACCATCGCCCGGTCCTGGATCGAACACTGGCAGGAAGAAAAGCCGGCTCTGCCCCAACCCGGGCAGGTGCATGCATTCTTCAATGAAGTGGGCGAACTGCACGACCGGGTGAAGCGGTTGGAACAAAAGATCGAAAAGCAGTTAACCACAGAGACACAGAGTTGAAAGACAAGAGAAAAAGTTGTAACTCCTCTTTCACCTCGAACGAGGCCTGGTCAGAACGACAGCTCTTTGCTTTCTCTGTGCCTCTGTGCCTCTGTGGTAAATGAATCGTTTTTTTAAACCAAATAACCAACGATGAAACTCCTGCGCCTCGCCAAAATTGTCTATGTCGCCTTGCGCTTCGGCCTGGAAGAATTCGTTCTCGGCCATGAGCGCTTCCGCTGGCTGCGGCCGCTGGTCGTGGTCGCGCTGTTCTGGCGCCCGCTCAACGAACCGCGCGCGGTCAGGCTGCGCCAGGCGCTCGAAGCACTCGGACCGATCTTCGTCAAGTTCGGCCAGGTGCTCTCTACCCGGCGCGACATGATCCCTGCCGACATCGCCGACGAGCTCGCCAGGCTGCAGGACCAGGTGCCGCCGTTCGCGCCCGAAATCGCCCTGGCGGCGATAGAAAAAGCTTACGGCAAGCCCGCCAGCGCGGTGTTCGCCGAATTCGACCCGGTGCCGGTGGCTTCCGCCTCCGTTGCCCAGGTCCACTTCGCCCGGCTTCATGATGGCCGCGAGGTGGCAGTAAAAATCCTACGCCCCGCCATCGCCCACGTCATCGCCCACGATGTCACGCTCCTCTATGCCGGTGCCGGCATGGTCGAATCCCTATGGGAGGACGGCAAGCGCCTGCGCCCGCGCGAGGTGGTGGCGGAATTCGAGAAGCACCTGGAAGACGAGCTCGACCTGATGCGCGAGG
>JAJXTJ010000096.1 GCA_021783895.1 Pseudomonadota bacterium
GTGGGTTGCAAAACTTAAATAGCCAGTTGATTTGTTTCGTGACTTTCGTGTTTTTCGTGGATGAAATGAGTTTTTTAAGGTAAATGGAACCATGCCGTTTTCGCCTTTCTATTTCGCGCTGCTTCTGGCCGCGCTCGGCCTGCTGGCAGTCTTTGTCCAGGTCGGCGCCCTGACCCTGGCCTTCGACAAGCTTGGCCTGTCGTCCCATTCCGCCATGCTGCTGCTGTCCACTTCGCTGCTCGGAAGCCTGATCAACCTGCCGCTGTTCAGCGTCAAAGCAGAGGGTCCGCCGCCCCCCATGCCGCAACCGTTCCGCAGCCTGCTCAAACTGCCGCCGATGGAGTTTACCGGCAAGACCGTGGTCGCGATCAACGTGGGAGGGTGCCTGGTGCCGCTGGCTTTTTCGATCTACCTGCTGCGGCATAATTCTCTCCACCCGCTGATGGTGATTAGTGCCGTGGCGATGGTGGCTGCGGTGTGTCGGCTGGCGAGCCGCCCGGAGCCGGGCGTGGGGATCGGCATTCCCATGTTCGTCGCGCCTCTCGTGGCAGCGGTGGGGTCGATGCTGATCGATCCGCAACAGAGTGCGCCGCTCGCCTATATCAGCGGCACGCTGGGGGTGCTGATCGGAGCCGATCTGTCGCGTCTGGGCGATATCCGGAAAATGGGCACGCCGTTTGCCGCTATCGGCGGGGCAGGCACCTTTGACGGCATTTTCCTGAGCGGCATCGTCGCGGTGCTGCTGACCTAGCGAATCAGCAGATCTTCACCACGATGTCGTTCAGGGTGTTGGCGCAGTGGGCCATGTTGTGGGCCGCGTTGGAGAGATGTCGATAGATTTCGCGGCGCTTGAACATGTTGATGTAGTCGTCGCCCTTGAACAATTCGGCCAGGGCGATGCGATATAGTCTTTCGACCCGCCGCTGCGCCTTGCGCGCCGTGTCGGCATCGCCCACCGCCGCCAGGGGGGTAGCCCCCAGCTTGCTGAAACCCGCCACCAGCGCGTCTACGCCTTCCTGCAGCAGCTTGGATTTTTCCACGATGAAGGTATCCGGTGTCACGCCCAGCACATCCATTTCGCTGACGGTGGTTTTGCAGTAGGTCACGATCCGGTCGAGGTCGGCGATCGCCCGGTAAATGTCTTCCCGGTCGATCGGGGTGGAGAAGGCCTCGTTCAGGACATGCAGGTTACGCGTTTTGATGAGGTCGGCTTCGTGCTCATCCTGCTTGATTTTTTTCCCCAGTGCTTCGTTTCCGGTTTTCAGAAATTCGACCAGATCGTCAACCGAATGGCTGACCAGTCGGCATTGCTCGGTCAGCAGCTTGAAGAAGTCGGGCGCCTTGGGAAAAATCCGGTCGAAAAAGGCCAAGAAGAAGTTTCTGGATGGTTCGCTCATGATGTTCACCCTATCGTTTTTATTGCCAGCTGCACCAGGAAGTAGCACGCGATCGCCACCATCGCCGCGCCGGGAATGGTGATCAGCCAGGTTATCGAAATCTCCTCGGCCTTGGCCCAGCGCACCGCCCTGGGGCGCTCCGAGGCACCGATCCCCATGATCGAGGCGCCGACCACATGAGTGGTGGAAACCGGCGCGCCGACCAGGGAAGCGGCGAAAATCACCCCCGCAGAAGTCAGTTGGGAATCCAGCGCATGTAGCGGGCGCACCTTGTAGATGGCGAAGCCGAGGGTGCGCACGATGCGCCACCCGCCGGACATGATGCCCAGGGTGATCGATACTGAGCACGCCAGCATCACCCAGAACGGCACGACGAACTCGTGAATGAAACCACCCAGAAGCAGCACCAGGGTGAGGATGCCCATGCTTTTCTGTCCATCGTTGGCGCCGTGGGAAAAGGCCAGGCCGGCAGCAGTGAAGAACTGGACGCGGCGCAAGTTCCGGTTGATGCTCGGTTTCGCGCCACGCAGCAGAAGCAGCATCAGGCGGTGCAAAAAGAATCCGGCCCAGAAGCCGACCAGCGGTGACAACACCAAGGCCAGCAGCACCTTGGTGATCCCGGTGAAGTGGCCGTTCTGGAGCAGTTCGCCGAATCCCCATGCCACATGGTCGGCGCCGACCGACACTACCACTGCACCGGCCAGTCCGCCCACCAGCGCGTGCGAGGAAGAAGAAGGAATTCCGCGCCACCAGGTCAGCAGGTTCCAGACGATGGCGCCCACCAGCCCGCACAGGATGATGGTGAGTGATACCGTGGCCTCCAGGTCGCCCAGGGTGATGAACGTGCCGATGGTGTTGGCGACCGCCGTGCCACCCAGCAGCGGGCCGAGGAATTCGAAAAAGCCGACGATCAGCACCGCCTGCACCGGCGTCATGGCACGTGAGGCGATCACCGTGGCGACGATGTTGGCGGCGTCGTGAAAGCCGTTGGTGTAATCGAACAGGAGCACGATCAGCACCGCCGAAATCGCCAGAATCAGGGTGGCATCCATGGTTGGCGGGAAAAAGAAACATCAGGCTACCATCGTTCGGCGCGAACGTGTGTGCTTTTTGGGGCCATAAGGGCTCCCAAAAAACACACGGCAAGCGATTAATTTCGCAGGAGGCCCGCTTGCCGGGCCGAATCTGGCACCGGTGGTTCGCACCGCGAGCGGTGCTCCTACGGTTTTTTCGGCGCGATTTGTGGCGCCGCCGATTATTCGCTAATCCAGCGTCTTGCGATAGCGCTTCAGGCCGATCGCCACCACCGTCAGCAGGAACAGCCCGATCGGCCACAGGTGCGGCAGGGTTTCCATCAGGTCGTTGCCCTTCAGCAGGATGCCGCGCACCATGCGCAGGAAGTGGGTCAGCGGCAGCAGGCTGCCGACGCTCTGAGCCCATTCCGGCATACCGCGGAACGGGAACATGAAGCCGGACAGCAGCATCGACGGCAGGAAGAAAAAGAAGGTCATCTGCATCGCCTGCAGCTGGTTCTTCGCCACGGTGGAAAACATCAGCCCGACCGCCAGATTGGCGGCGATGAAGGCGAGCACCACGGTGTAAAGCAGCCCGACGCTGCCGAGGATCGGCACGCCGAAGATCAGTCGCGCCGCCAGCAGGATCAGCGTCACCTGAATGTAGCCGACCATGATGTAGGGCACGATTTTCCCGGCCATCACCTCGAACGGTCGCACCGGCGTGGCGAGCAGGTTTTCCATGGTGCCGCGCTCGCGCTCGCGGGTCATGGCGAGGCCGGTCTGCATGATCATGGTCATGGTCAGGATCACGCCCATCAGGCCCGGCACGATATTGTACTGGGTGATGCCTTCCGGGTTGTAGCGGTGATGGATTATCACGTCGAAAGGCGCGGGCTTGCCTTGCAGCGGTTGCAGCGTGCCTTGCAGGTCGCGATTGAGGGCGGTCTGGGCCAGCTGGCTCAGCGCGCCCACCGCGTTGCCGACGGCGCTGGGGTCGGTGGCGTCGGCTTCGACCAGGATAGATGGGCGCTCGCCGCGCACCAGCTTGCGCGCGAAATTTTCCGGGATGCTCACCACGAACTGGGCGTCGCCTTCGGCGATCAGCCGCTCGGCCTCGACCTCGTTGCGCGGTTGCGCGGTCACCTTGAAATAGCCGCTATTTTCCAGAGCGCGCACGAAGCTGCGCGAAAACTCGCTGTGGTCTGCCACCAGCACCGCCGTGGGCAGATTTTTGGGATCGGAATTAATGGCGAAACCGAACAGGATCAACTGGATCATCGGGATGCCGACCATCATGGCGAAAGTCAGGCGGTCGCGCCGCATCTGGATGAATTCCTTGGTGACCACGGCCAGGAAACGGTGCCAGGCAAAGCGCTCAGACATTGGGTTTAGCCCTTTCCATCATCTGGATGAAGACATCCTCCAGCCCCGGCGGAATTGGAGCCCAGCGGCATCCCTGCTGCGCCCGGAAGGGGGCGATGGACTGTTCCAGTAAAGCCGTATCGGTGCCGCTGATATGCAGGACATTGCCGAATGGCACCACCTGGCTGATTCCCGGCAGCTCGCGCAGTTGCGCGCCCAGCACGTAAACGTCGGAACATTCCACCATCCAGGTGATGATGCCGGAATTTTCCACCACTTCCGCCACCGTGCCCTGGGCCAGCAAATGGCCATAGGCGATGTAGGCCAAGCGGTGGCAGCGTTCCGCCTCGTCCATGTAGTGCGTGCTCACCAGCACCGTGATCCCCTCGCCGGCCAGGCGATGAATCTCGTCCCAGAAATCGCGCCGCGCCTTGGGGTCCACCCCGGCGGTAGGCTCGTCGAGAAGCAGGAGCCGCGGTTCGTGCAGCATGCAGGCGGCCAGCGCCAGCCGCTGCTTCCAGCCGCCGGACAGGGTGCCCGCCAGCTGTTTCTGGCGGTCGGACAGGCCGAGCCGTTCCAGCGCCTGCTCCACCGCTTCGCGCCGGTTGACCATGCCGTAGATGCGGGCGATGAAATCCAGGTTCTCGCGGATGGTGAGGTCTTCGTAGAGGCTGAAACGCTGCGTCATGTAGCCGACCTGGCGCTTGATCTGGCGCGTTTCGCGGATGATGTCGTAGCCCAGGCAGGTGCCGCGCCCGCCATCGGGTGTAAGCAGGCCGCACAGCATGCGGATGGTGGTGGTCTTGCCACTGCCGTTGGGGCCGAGGAAGCCGTAAATTTCGCCGCTCCTCACCTGCAGGGCGAGATCGTCCACCGCGACCAGGTCGCCGAAGCGCTTGCTCAGTCCGGCAACGTCGATGGCCAGCGCGGTGTTATTCATGGCATTAAAGCCTGACGTCCATCGGCTGGCCGGGGTGCAACTTTTCGGCATCGATCGGGGCCGGGCGCGCTTCGATCAGGAATACCAGCTTGCCGCGGTTTTCCCGGCTGTAGATCACCGGCGGGGTGTATTCGGCCTGCGGGGCGATGTAGCTGATCGCAGCGGGAACCGGTGCGGCGCAGCCGTCGCAGGATAGCATAACAGCCTGCCCGGTTTTCAAGGAGCCGACACGGGTTTCCGGCACGAAGAAGCGCACCTTGATGTTTTGTGGCGGCAGCAGCGACACCACCGGGCTGCCGGCGGGCACCCATTCGCCCTGGACGTAAAGCGTATCCTGCACCAGGCCGGCAACCGGCGCCTTTACACTTTTCTGGGCGAGCGACCAGTCGGCGCGGGCGAGGGTGGCGCGCGCGGCCTCGACCGCCGCCTCGGCGGCGCGAATCTCGTCCACCCTGGCCGCCAGCTTGGCGGTGGCGAACTGGGCCTCCAGTTCTTTCAGACGTTCGCTGTCGCGCTTCAGCGCAGTGCGGTCGGCATCCAGTTTCTGGCTGGAGATGAATCCCGCTTTAGCGAGTTTGTCGTCGCGTGCGAAATCATCTTCCGAGAGCTTCAGTGCTGCCCGCGCCTGTTCCCGCTGGGCGACGATGACGTCCAGTTCGGCGGGGCGCTTGCCCTTCATCAGATTTTCCCGTTGCGCCTCGGCGCGCTTAAGGTTTTGTGCCGCCTCGTCGCGTGCCGCTTTTTCGTTGTCCTGCTCCAGCGCGAACAGGGGCGCGCCAGCCCCGACCTGCGTGCCGCGCTGCACGGTCAATGCGGTCAGTGATCCGGCGTAGGGAGCGGCGACGCGCACGTACTCGCCCTCGGCGTAGCCCTGGTAAAGCGGCGGTGCTTCACGCGAACAACCGGCCAGCATAGCAATGGCGATCAGCAATCCGGGTAGTGTCCAACGCATCGTTTGTGCTCCTTATTATCCTAAAAACCTTGATTGATCCACGAAAATAACGAAAGACACGAAACAAATCAAAAACTTGAACAGGCCAAGCCATTCACCCATTGGGTGACGATTTACACTACTGCATCTCTTTGAATGTTTT
>JAJXTJ010000097.1 GCA_021783895.1 Pseudomonadota bacterium
CTTGACTACCAGGTTGCTGATTTCCTCTGCGTTGGCGCCCGGCTTGGCGACGATGATGTTGGCTGCGGGCACCACGATCTGCGGGTTGTATTCGCGCGGGGTGACGAACAGCGCCATCATCCCGGCCAGCGTCACCGCCAGCATCAGCATGACGGTAATCTTCGACTCCAGGAAAAAACGGGCGATCCTGCCTGCGCTATTAAGGGGAGCGTCGCGCTGATCAGCCATTGCCGCCGCCCTGGCTCGCCACTTTGTCGCCGCTTTGCAGGGCGGTCGCGGAAGATGTCACCACCCGCTCGCCCGGATTGAGTCCGGCCTGGATTTCCACCATGTTGCCCGAAGTCTGGCCGGTGCGGACCATACGATATTGCACCCGCGCCTGGGCGTCCGCAACGAATACGCCGGTGATGCCGGCGCGCTCCAGGATCGCGCCGGCGGGCACGCGTATGCCTTCACGCGTGCCGAGCGGGAAGGCAACCTGCACGAATGCGCCGCTGCTCAAGCCCGCGTTCCGGGGCAGGTCGATCTTGACCAGATGGCTGTGAGTGACCGGATCGGCCGCAGGCACCAGTCTCGCCACCTTGCCGACGATTTCACCCTGCTGACCGTCCTGCAGGATGGAAACTTCCGAACCCGGCGCAAGGCGGGCAAACACTTCCCCTGTGACGCTGGTCTGAACCTGCATGTGATCCGGGTTTTCCAGCACCAGCACCGGCCGGCCCGGCGCGGCGAGGTCGCCGGCATGGGCCATTTTCTGGATGATGACGCCGGCAAAGGGCGCCGTCACCGTGGCATATTTCATCTGCGAGCTGGCGGTATCGAAAGCCGCACGCGCAGCCGCCGCCTGCTGCTGGTTGACTTGATACTGGAGCCTGATTTTGTTCCATTGCAGCTTGGGGATGGCTTCTTCCTTGTAGAGCGTGCCGAAGCGTTCGTAATCGTTCCTGGCGTCGGCCAACGCTGCCTCGGCCTGAAGCAACCCGGCGCGGGACATGTTCACCTGGCCCTGGATGTCGGCGGGGTCCACCGTGAACAGACGTTGTCCGGCGCTGACGGTTTGCCCTTCCTGCACGTTCAGTTCGCGGATGAAACCCATCAGGCGTGAAGCGATCTGCGCCTGCTGTTCCGCAACTACCGTGCCGGGCGAGGTCGAAACCACGGGCAGCACCGCTTTCTCGACCATGATGAGCGTGGCCTGCACAGTCTGGCCCGAAACCACAGTCTGTTCTTTCCCGGACTTGTCGCTGCAACCCGCGAAAACACCGAACAGCATGGATGCTGCTATCACTGCGGACAAAACGGGGATTTTAGATTTCATTGCCATCCACTCCTCTTAACGAAACTCGCGAAGCGAGACTCTGTCCCCCTCTCCCGCTGCGGGAGAGGGCAGGGGTGAGGGAGGCTTCATATCCGGTTCAAGCTTGCCCACCGCAAGCCGGAGGCCGGCTCGCTGCATGGCAAGATCGTAATTCGCCGCCACCACATCGGCGCGCGCCTTGTCGAGCTGGGCGCGCGCCGCGAGCAGTTCGGTGATGGTGGTCACGCCATTCTTGTAGCGCTTCTCGACCAGGCCGAGCGCCTCTTCGGCATGGGTAATGCCCAGTTCGCGCACCGCCACGCGGCGCTCGGCCTCGATGGCCCTGCGACTGGCTTCATCGACCTGGAATTCCACCGCGCTTTCGGCTTGGCGCAGGCGTGCCGCAAGTTCGGATTTGCCCGCCACCGCGCGATCCACGGCGCCGCGCGTCGTGCCGCCATCGAACGCATTCCACGACAGTGTCCCGCCCAGGGTGTAGGAACTGGCATCAAAGCCGGCGTTCCTGTCGTTCCAGTCCTGTCGCGCCATCAAGCCAACCTGCGGATAGAGCCCGGCTCGGGCTACCTTCACGCCGGCTTCCGCAGCTTCGATCTGGTGACGCATGGCGTTGAGTCCGGGATTTTCAGCCAGCGCCTGTTCGCGCAATGCGGAGAGCTTGCCGGGCAGCGGGGAAGGCGACACCCGCGCGCCGACGTCCAGCGGCTGGGAAAATGGCAGGCCGAGCAGCATGTGAAGCTGGTCCAGCGCTGCCGCCTCGGCATTTCTTGCCTGTTCGAGCTGAACCCGCACGTCCTCGAGATGGATCCGGGCGGAAAGCAGGTCGCTTTTCACCACCACGCCCTGATCGAGCAGGCTGGATATGGTCTTGACATAGGATTCGGCAGCGATTTCGCCCTGCTTCGCCACCTCGACATAGGCGCGCGCGGCATGGATGCCGTCGTAGGCCTGCAGCACATGGAAGATGACCTGCTGGCGCGCCGCTTGATCGCCCTGCTGCGCAGCCCGAATGGCGGACTGGGCCTGCTCGATGTAACCTTCGATCATCCCGCCGGTGTAGAGCGGCAACTGCGCCTCGATGCGGGTATTAAAGTTGTTGACGGCGGCAGGATGGTTGAGATTTTCCGGCGCGATCGCGAGCACGCCGGGATTGGTCGGATCAAACTGGCCGGCGCCGAAGTCGCCGAAAGTGGCGTTGCGCTGGGAGAGCTTGAGGCCGAAGGCATTCAGGGCATCGTTGCTGCGCGCGCCATTGAGGGAAACCGTCACCTTGGGCAAACGGCCGCCTCGCGCCTGTTGCAGGCCGGCCTCGGCCTGCTCCATCTGTGCCCGGCTGGCGAAGAGGTCCGGATTCTGTCTGAGTGCGGCATCCACGCACTGGTCGAAATTCAGGGTTTCGGCGGAAACGGGGCAGGCCAGCGCCAACGCCAGCAAACCCCACCGCACGCCGAGCCGACAACCATAAAAGCGCATCAGGCACGATTTCATGCCATCCATCTCCTTCTGAAATAAAGCACCCCGCGGCAAGCCACGGGGTGTTAACTACGCTCTTCAAGCTGCTGGCTTTCAGCCAGCCTTCGCCCCAAGTGGGCGGGGAATTGAACCCGAAGAGATTGAATGCAGGCTTACCCGGAAGGGACAAACCTTAAGCTGCAAGCATAGTTGATTAGCGAACAATGGCAAGTATATAATATTAGCAAATAATAATATTCCAATACTCTAAACAAGTCCAGAGTGTTAACCCCGAAAAACTCAGTTGAACCACAGAGGCACAGAGAACACAGATGAAAAACAAAGCGTTGTGTTGTCCGGCAGGATCACCTACCGGGTGAGCGACGGCAGACAAGCAAGCTATTGATTGTTGGCCTTTCTCTGTGCCTCTGTGCTGAGGAATTTAGGTTAATAACTCGGGCAGAGTTTGTCCGATGGGAAACACTCCTTGATTGATGCGGGATAGAGACAAGAGGGAAAAGACAGACGCTGGAACCGCAGAAAAGCGGTACCCAACTATTTGGCGAAGCCGCAAAAAACATCGCGCATCAGACTGATCAGCTTCAGGGTGCGCGGATCACCGACCCGGTAATACACTCGATTGGCATCCTTGCGCGTGCGCAGCACACCTTTGTCACGCAAAATCGCCAGATGCTGGGAAATATTGCTTTGGGATGTCCCCACGTTTTCGACAATATCCTGCACGCTAACTTCCCTGTCACCCAGCACACACAGGATTTTCAGGCGCAGCGGATGCGACATGGCCTTCATGGCGCGGGACGCCTGCTCGATGTGCTCTTCCTTATCGATCAATTCACCTGGTTTAAATTCCATCTGCTCGCCTTTGTTAAGCACTATAATTTCAGGGAATTAAGTATAATGCGATTATAAGGAAAATATAATAAAATTATAATTATGTTACTTAATTCTATAAATTCAAAACGAGTCAAAAAATTCCAGCATGAAGGTCACCCCCGTTTTACTCATTATCCTGGACGGATTCGGTTGCAGCGAAAGCCGGGATAACAACGCTATCGCCAGCGCGCACAAACCCAATTGGGATAAACTCTGGCAGACCTGTCCCCACACCACCATCAATGCATCTGAAGCGTCGGTGGGATTGCCAGGCGGACAAATGGGCAATTCCGAGGTCGGCCACCTCAACATCGGCGCCGGCCGTGTTGTCTACCAGGAATTCACCCGCATCAATCGCGCCATCAGCAGCGGCAATTTTTTCGTCAATCCCGCCCTGACCCAGGCAGTGGAAATCGCCAGGAGCAGCGGCAAGGCATTGCACATTCTGGGATTGCTGTCCGATGGCGGCGTGCATAGCCATGAAACACACATCCACGCCATGCTCGAACTGGCCGCCCGCGCCGGGGTGGAGAAAATCTACCTGCACGCTTTTCTCGACGGTCGCGACACGCCGCCGAGAAGCGCGCAGGTTTACCTGCGCCGGCTCCAGGAAAAATGCGACCAGCTCAAGGCAGGACGAATCGCCTCCATCATCGGCCGCTACTTCGCCATGGATCGCGACCAGCGCTGGCTGCGCGTCAGGGCAGGCTATGACCTGCTCACCCAGGGCAAGGCGGAATTTCAGGCGGAAAGTGCGGAAGCCGCTTTGGCTGCGGCCTATGCCCGCGACGAAAACGATGAGTTCGTCAAGGCCACGGCCATCATCCCGCCCGGCGCACAACCGGTGCGCATGGAGGATGGCGACGTGGTGGTATTCATGAACTTCCGTTCAGACCGCGCACGCGAAATCACCCGCGCCTTCATCGAACCCGGCTTCGCCATGTTCGAGCGTGAACAGGTGCCGCAACTCGCCGCTTACTGCACCCTTACTGAATACAGCAAGGACTTCAAAGTCCCGGTGGCTTACCCGCCGGAACAGATCCGCAACGGCTTCGGCGAAACCATCTCGAACCTGGGCCTGAAGCAACTGAGGATAGCGGAAACCGAGAAGTATGCCCACGTCACCTTCTTCTTCGATGGCGGCGAGGAACGCATCTACCCGGGCGAAGACCGCGTCCTGGTTCCTTCTCCGGACGTTCCCACCTACGATCTGAAACCGGAAATGAGTGCATTCGAGGTCACCGACAGGCTGGTCCAAGCCATCGAAAGCCGCAAATTCGACGCCATCATCTGCAACTATGCCAACGCCGACATGGTTGGCCATACCGGCGTGATGCCGGCAGCGGTCAAGGCAATAGAAACGCTGGACCAGTGTTTGGGCAGGGTAGTCAAAACAATGCGGCAGAGCGGTGGAGAAGTGCTGATTACCGCCGACCATGGTAACGCGGAAATGATGGCGGATAATATTTCGCATCAGGCTCATACCGCCCACACCATGAACCGGGTGCCGTTCCTGTACGTCGGTCGCAAGGCGCATCTGGCCGAAACCGGCGCACTCGAGGATGTTTCTCCGACGCTGCTGAAAATCATGGGACTGCAACAGCCTGCGGAAATGACCGGTCACCCTCTGATCGAATTCGACTAATGGCATCCGCTTGGCCTGTCCGAGCAATTTTCCTTGCCATCGGGCTGGCTTGTGCGTTCATTGCTCATGCCGCGCCGAATGACGATCTCTCCGGCCTGCGCGAGCGTATCAGGGCCCTGCAGAAAGAGGTCGAAAGCACACAAGGCAAAAAGACCGATGCCACCGATGCGCTGAAGCAATCCGAGCAAGCGATCAGCACGGCCAACCGGCGGCTGCGGGAATTGGCACTGCAGCAGGGAAGCGTCGGCGCCGCGCTGGGCCAGGTGCAGCAGGACAGCCGCGACACCATGGATAAAATCGCCAAGCAGCAGGCGCTGCTCGGCCAACTGCTCTTCAGTTTTTACCTGAACGGCCAGCGCGACCCGCTGAAAATCCTGCTCAACCAGCAAAATCCCAACCAGCTTGCGCGCCAGCTGCACTATTACACTTACCTATCCCGCGCCCGCGCCGCCCTGATCGAAAGCTTGCGCACCAACCTGGCACACTCCCGT
>JAJXTJ010000098.1 GCA_021783895.1 Pseudomonadota bacterium
ACCCAGGTTGACGCCCTGCCCGGCAAGCGGGTGGACGTTGTGGGCGGCGTCGCCGATCAGCGCCACCCTGGATTTTATCAGGTGCTCCAGGTGCAGCAAGCGCAGGGGAAATGCGGCCGGCTTGCCGAGCAGTGTCAATTCGCCCAGGGCGCCGTGGCTCGCCTCCTGCACCTGATGGCAGAACTCATCCGGCGGCAGCGCCATCAGCTCGGCGGCTCGCTCATCGAACGCCGTCCAGACGATCGAGATGCGATTGCCCGGCAAGGGCAGGAAGGCCAGCACGCCGTCGCTGCGGAACCATTCCCAGGCGGTATCGCCGTGAGGCAGTTCGGTTTCGAAATTGGCGATCACTCCCATCTGGCGGTAGGGTGCAGGTTCGGCATCCATTCCGGCCTGCGAACGCACCCAGGATTCCCTCCCGTCCGCGCCGACAATCAGCGGGGCACGCAATTCGCGGCCATCCTCGAGGCGCAGCACGGCGACCTCTTCCTGCAGCCTCAGGCTGGCGCAGCGTGCCGGGCAGAACAACTCAAGGTTTTCCTGCCGCCGCAGCGCCTGCCACAGACCATGCTGCATCCAGCGCACTTCCGCGATCACCGCCAATTCGGCCAGCCCGGATTGATGGGCATCGAAATCCAGATTGGCTTTCCCGTCATCGCCGTAAACGTGCATGCCCAGCACCGGAGCAATGCGGGCGGCATCGAATTGCTGCCAGGCGCCGATTTGGCTGAGGAATTCGATGCTGCCCGGACTGATGGCATAGACCCGGCTGGTCCACTCCGGCGCTGGCGCTGCCGGCGCCACGCTTTCCACCAGCGCCAGCTTCAGCCCGCTGTCCTTCATCGCCAGGGCGAACGACGCGCCGACCAGCCCGGCGCCGACGATGATGACGTCGAATTGGTCGCTCATGCTAATAACAGTGCTTTAACCACGGGGCACACGGGGTGCACGGGGAAACCCAAAAGCAGGCGCCTCTAGGCGACAAGGGCTTGGGGGCGTCAATACATTCACTCAGAGGGCGCTTGGATAGAATTACATAGCACACTGATCTTACCCCGTGTGCCCCGTGGTTAACTGATTTTTCCTGGTTCAATTATTTTCCATTTCCGACTCTATTTCGACTACCGTTTTCGGTGCCGCCAGGGTCAAAACCTCGCAACCCTCGTCACTCACCAGCACGTCGTCCTCGATGCGGATGCCGATGTTCCACAGAGATTCCGGCACGCCCTCGCCGGGCCGGATGTAGCAGCCCGGCTCGACGGTCAGCACCATGCCCGCTTCCAGCTTGCGCCACTCTCCGCCACGCTTGTAGTCGCCCACGTCATGCACGTCCATCCCCAGCCAGTGGCCGGTCTTGTGCATGTAAAAGCGCTTGTAATCGCCGGATTCCAGCACCCCGTCCACGCTTCCCGTGCACAGGCCGAGGTCGATCATCCCCTGCGCCAGCACCTTGAGGGCGGCCTGGTGCGGATCGTCCCAACTGGCGCCGATTCTGACGGCACCGATCGCCGCCGCCTGCGCCGCCAGCACCATTTCGTACACGTCTTTCTGCGTTGCGCTGTAGCGCCCGTTGACCGGGAAGGTGCGAGTGATGTCGGCGGCGTAGCCATCCAGCTCGCAGCCGGCATCGATCAGCAGCAGGTCGCCGTCCCTGAGCGCGTCACTGTTGCCGACATAATGCAGCACGCAGGCATTGGCGCCGCCCGCCACGATGGTCGAATACGCCGGGGCCTGGGCGCCGTGGCGGCGGAATTCATGCAGGAATTCCGCCTCGATTTCGTATTCGTGCCGCCCTGGCCAGACCTGTCGCATGGCACGGCGATGCGCGGCGGCGGAAATTTCGGCGGCGCGGCGCAGGGTGGCGATTTCCTCGGGGCTCTTGATCAGCCGCATTTCGTCCAGCAGCACGCGCACGTCCCTGATTGCGGACGGTGCGACAATGCCGTTACGGACCTCTGCCCGCACCGCGTTGAGCCAGCCCACCGCCCGCGCATCCCAGGCGCTGTCGGCGCCGAGATGAAAATGCAGGCTGGGCTGATCGGCGAGCAGCTTGGTCATCATCTCGTCCAGCATAGCGATGGGATGAGTCTCGTCGAAGCCGAAAGTCCCGCGCGCCGCCTCCGTGCCATGGCGGAAGCCGTCCCATACCTCGCGCTCGGCGTTTTTCTCGCGGCAGAACAGGATGCTTTTGGGGGCCACTCCGGCGACCAGAACCAGCACCGCCTCGGGCTCGCCAAAGCCAGTCAGGTAGTGGAAATAGCTGTCGAACCGGTAAGGATAAACGCTGTCGCGGTTGCGCGGGCGCTCCGGCGCGGTGGGAATCACCGCCACGCCGTCCTGCATCTGTTCGGCCAGCCGGAGGCGGCGCTGAGTGTAGATCGGGGTGTTCATCATGTCCTATTCAGAGTGCACTTCCCGCCGGGAGTTCCGCAGCCAGCCGTCCAGCGCATGGAGCCGTTGCGGCGTACCGACATCCAGCCACAAGCCGCAGTAATGTTCGCCGCCGACCCGTCCCGCAGCCATCTGTTCGCGCAGCAGCGGGGCGAGCCGGGCTTTCGTCCCCCGGGCAATCGCCGCGAACAGTTCGGGGCGGTAGATACCTATTCCGCTGAAGGTCAATTTGTGCTCGCCATCGTCCAGCACCTTGCCCTGCCTTAATGCAAAATCCCCGGCGGGATAGTGACCGGGATTGTCCACCAGCACCAGCCATGCTGAGAACTCGCCCAATTCACGCGGCAGGACAGCGAAATCATAGTCGCAGAAAATATCGCCGTTGACTACCAGGAAGGGTTCCGGCCCCAGCAGCGGCAGGGCGTTGGCGATCCCCCCGGCGGTCTCCAGCGCTTCGATCTCGGGAGAATAGCGAATGCTCACCCCGAAACGGCTGCCGTCACCCAGGGCAGCCTCGATCTTTGCGCCGAGGTGGGCGTGGTTGATAATCAGCTCGGTGAAACCGGCCCGCGCCAGTTTTTCGATGTGCCATACGATCAGCGGCTTGCCGCCGGCCTCCAATAAAGGTTTCGGCGTGACGTCAGTGAGTGGCCGCATGCGCTCGCCGCGACCGGCGGCGAGGATCATGGCTTTCATTTGATTTTGAACCACAGAGACACAGAGGCACAGAGAAAATCAAAAACAACAGCATTGAACGCGAAAATTCTGTTCTTCTCTGTGCCTCCGTGTCTCTGGGGTAAAAAGATTTTCAAAAAGTATATCCTACCACTACCTGCCTGTTCTCCAGATCATCCAGCAGCTTCAGCAGCGGATGCAGCTCGCGGTAACGCTCGCACGTCTTGCGCAAGTAAGCCATCACCAACGGCATGTCTTTCAGGTAGTTCTCCTTGCCATCGCGATGGCAAAGCCGGGCGAAGATGCCCAGCACCTTGATGTGGCGCTGCGCGCCCATCCATTCGAAATCGCGGTAAAACTCGGCGAAATCGCGCGACACCGGCAACCCGGCTTTCTTCGCCCGTTCCCAGTAGCGGATCGTCCAATCCAGCACCCGCTCCTCCTCCCAGTGGATATAGGCATCCTTGAACAGGGAAACCAGGTCGTAAGTGACCGGTCCGTACACCGCGTCCTGAAAATCCAGGATGCCTGGTTCGTCTCCGCCCGCCATCAGGTTGCGGGAATGGTAGTCGCGGTGCACGAAGACCTTGGGTTGCGCCAGGTTGTTGCGCAGGATCAGGGCGAAAACCCGATCCAGCGCTTCCGCCTCGGCGCCGGAGAATTCTGTGCGCAAGTGCTTGCTCACGTACCAGTCCGGGAACAGCCGCATTTCGCGCAGCAACAGGGCTTCATCGTAGTCCGGCAGCACGTCCGGGCGGCTGGCAAGCTGAATGTCGATCAGCGCTCCGGCGGCGGCGGTATATAAGGCATCCGCTGCGGCCTCGTTCTCGTTCAGCGCATCCAGATAAGTGGCGCCGCCCAGGTCGGTCAGCAGCAGGAAGCCCTGCTGCAAGTCCTGCGCCAGAAAGTTCGGCACGTGGACACCCGCATCCCGGAACAGCTCCGCCGCGTGGATGAAAGGCCGGCAATCCTCCTGCTCCGGCGGCGCATCCATCACGATCAGCGAGCGATCCGGCAGGCTCACCCGAAAGTAGCGGCGGAAGCTGGCATCGGCCGATGCCGGGGCTAGTGTATAAGGTAAGCTGGGGATTTGGTGCTTCAGCCAGTTTTCAAGTAATTCAAGGCGGTCCATTTAATCTCGCGTTGCGTAAAAGCCGAATTTGTGCGATTTTATCACCGATACCGGCCCAGATAATAACGAGAACACAACATGGCCTCGATCCGCGTCAATCTGGCGCTGACCGAGGCCGTTGCCATATTGTAGAACATGAAAAAACCTTTTCGCGAACAGCCTTTGCCACATTTGGCCGGACTATTCCATCATTTCCGCCCGACACCGCTCGCATACGCCCTGTTCTGGCTGTTCCCTACCGCATCGCCGGCAGCACCAAGTTTGCCGCCATTCCAGATTGACCCCGTTCTGCTGCAGTCCGCCCCCAAGGCCGGATCGCCCCCAAGACGAGAACCTGTCGCGGCACAGGCACCCGAGGCAACAAGCCCCGTGGCGCCTGCCGCTGAAACCCTGGCCACCCTCACAACACCGACCCGAACAGGGCAGAACATCCAGGAAACGGCAGGCATTCCCCTATCGCTCACGTTAAGCCGGGGCCTGACCTTGAACCCACCATCAGGCACGCCATCCACGCCGATTTTCATCAGTGGGATGCGCATCCAGGGCCATCATGATATCGAGACAGAAGCCACAGGCGAAGCGGAGCTGCGCCAATGGGGTCAAATCATCAGTGCCGATCTGCTGCGCTACAACAAACCCGAAGATGAAGTTTTCGCCCAGGGTAAGGTGCGCATCGAACAGGAAGACGTCGTTACCGAAGGGCCCGAACTTAAACTCAAACTGAAAAACAGGGAAGGCTACCTGCATCAACCGGTTTTTCAACTGACCCAACAGGAGCCGGCGGGGCGCGGCGACGCGAAAAACCTGTTATTCGATGGGAAAAACAAGTATCTGCTGGAGGACGCCCGCTACACGACTTGCCAAGCCGGATCTGATGACTGGTACCTCCACGCACTGGACCTCGATATCGACCGCACCACTCAAATAGGAACGGCAAGCAACGCCTACATCGACTTCATGAGCGTGCCTATTCTCTATATGCCGTGGATGAATTTCTCGCTCAGCAGCGCGCGCAAATCCGGTTTTCTCAGCCCCAGCTATGGCAGCACGGTCAATAGCGGGGCGGAATTTTCACAGCCCTATTACTGGAATATCGCGCCCAACCGTGATGCCACCATCACGCCCAGATACATGACCCGGCGCGGCATCCAACTGAAAAATGAGCTGCGCTATCTGGGCCCGGATTACACCGGGACTGCAACCCTGGAAATCCTGCCCAACGACCAGTTGGCCAATCTGGACCGCAGCTTCATTTCTCTGAAGCATCAACACAATCTGGGCGGCGGCTGGACGGGGGCGCTGACACTGGAGAGAGCCTCCGACGACAATTATTTCAGGGATCTGAGCACCAACATCGGCGTCACCTCACAAGTCCACCTGCTGCGTGACGGCGTGCTTTCCAATGCAGGCGCCTATGAGAACATGAACTGGAATTTCTCGGCGCGCTCGCAAAGCTTCCAGACCCTGCAGGATCCGCTGGCGCCGATCGTCACCCCTTACCGCCGCACCCAGATGTTGTTGAACGGATCCCGCACAGCCAAC
>JAJXTJ010000099.1 GCA_021783895.1 Pseudomonadota bacterium
TGGAACAACCCATCGGCTTCGCGCACCTGCGCATAATGTCCGGTGGCGATGGCATCGGCCCCCAGGCGGATGGCATGGTCGAGGAAAGCTTTGAATTTGATCTCCGAATTGCACAGGATGTCCGGGTTGGGCGTGCGCCCGGCCTCGTATTCGCGCAGGAAGTAGCTGAATACGCGGTCCTTGTATTCCTTGGCGAAATTCACCGCCTCGATGGGAATGCCGATGGTGTCGGCCACGGAGACGGCATCGATCAGGTCCTGGCGCGAGGAGCAATATTCGCTGTCGTCATCGTCTTCCCAGTTCTTCATGAACAGGCCGACCACTTCATAACCCTGTTGTTTCAGCAGGAGCGCAGTGACCGAGGAATCCACGCCGCCGGACATGCCGACGACGACAGTGACTTTACGATTGCTTTTCACGATTGACCCCTCTCCCTCCGGGATAGCCAGCGAGTTGGCTGCGGTTTTTTGCAGCCTGGTCGAATGGCCAGTTGTTTTACCCAGAGGGTTCGGGTGAGGGAGTGCCCTTTACTCATAGTGGGTGATCAAATCCAGGGGGTAACGTTTACCCGCAAGATAGTCTTCCACGCAGCGCAGGATCAGCGGGCTGCGGTGGCGCGCTTGCGTGGCGCGAAGCTCGTCCAGCGTCATCCAGACGGCGCGCACAATGCCCTTGTCCAGCGCGCGTTCCGGGTGATGGGCGAGGATGCTGCCACCGAAGGCGAAACGCAGATAGGTGGTGTTGGATGCGGTGGAATGCCAGCGGTAGACGCCGATCAGGTATTCCGGCGCGAATTCATAGGCCGATTCTTCCAATGCTTCACGTACTGCGCCAGCAGGCAAGGTCTCGTTCGGTTCCCAGTGCCCGGCAGGCTGGTTGAACAACAGGCCATGCGGAGTATGTTCTTCCACCAGTAAGAACTTGCCATCCAGTTCGAGGACGGCGGCGACGGTGGCATGTGGTTTCCAGATCATGGGGGGATTTTAAACGAAATAAAAAAGGCAGGGTCACCCCTGCCTTTTTGGAATGAAGCCAGATTACTTGGCAGCTGCGTCAGCGGCCTTGGCTTTCTTGGACTTCTTTGCTTTTTTTGCCTTTGCCTTGTGTGCTTTCTTGGCTGGCTTTGCTTCTTCCTTGGCGGCAGGAGCGGCGGCAGCAGCAGGAGCGGCGGCAGGGGCAGCAGCGTCAGCAGCAACGGCGGAGAAAGAAACCAGAGCGAATACGGCAGCGATCAGAGTGGACATCAGTTTCATTTGAGGCTCCATGAGTAGTTGATAAACGTTTATGACACTACTGTGTCGGAACCTATAACGCGGCTGGTTATCGTCGCGTTGACACAAATGCTGAATTTGGTGCCGGGGGGGGGACTCGAACCCCCACGCCCTCTCAGGCACCGGATTTTGAGTCCGGCACGTCTACCAGTTCCATCACCCCGGCAAAGGTGGATTCCCGTGCGGCACCGGATTCCGGCTGCGGCCACCGCCATGCGGTTTAACCTGCTGGGCAAGTCAGCCTGCGCAGACATGTCTCCAGAAGGAGACATGGTGAAGCCCGGCATACTGTCCGCCAGCCACATCACCCCGGCAAGGGAAGGGCGCGAATTATCCATGAAACGCCCCCCCTCATCAACTACAATGCGCGTTTTTCTTCCGGCATCCAGTGGATTTCCATGCGCACTGACGAATTCGACTTCATTCTGCCCGAGCGATTGATCGCCCAGCATCCGCCCGTCCGGCGCGGGGCGAGCCGTTTGTTGCAGGTGGGGAAGTCCGGCCTGCATGACCGCCGATTCGCTGATCTGCAGGGATTGGTGCGGGAGCATGATTTGCTGGTGCTGAACGATACGCGTGTATTGAAGGCCCGCCTGTTCGGCGAGAAGGAGAGTGGGGGCAAGGTCGAGGTACTGGTCGAGCGAGTGCTGGATGAGCATGACGTGCTGGCGCAAGTCCGCGTCAGCAAGGCACCCAAACCCGACAGCCGTTTGTTGCTGGCCGAAAAGCTGTGGGTACGGGTATTGGCGCGCGAAGGCGAGTTTTTTCGTTTGCGTTTTGAAGTGGGCGAGCCGGTATTTGCCCTGCTGGAGCGATATGGCCATTTGCCCCTGCCTCCTTATATTACCCATGCTGCCGAGGCGGAGGACGACGAACGCTATCAGACCGTGTTTGCGCGGGAACCCGGCGCTGTAGCGGCACCCACGGCCGGATTGCACTTCGGCGAGGAGATGCTGCAAGACCTGCGCGGCAAAGGCGTGAACATTGCCTTCGTGACCTTGCATGTGGGAGCGGGGACCTTCAAGCCGGTGCGGGCCGAACGGATTGAAGAGCATGTCATGCACAGCGAGCGCTACAGCATTCCGCAAGCTACGGCAGATTCCATCGCGACTGCAAGGGCCCGGGGCGGACGGATCATCGCGGTGGGAACGACCAGCCTGCGTGCCCTGGAAAGCGCCGCGGCCGCCGGCGGGTTGGCCGCGGGGGCTGGCGAGACATCCATCTTCATCACGCCGGGATACCGTTTCAGGGTGGTCGATGTATTGCTCACCAATTTCCATCTGCCGAAATCCACCTTGCTGATGCTGGTGTGTGCTTTCGGAGGCATGGACAGGATGCTTGCGGCGTACCGTCATGCGGTGGAGCAGGAATACCGTTTCTTCAGCTATGGCGATGCGATGTTGATAGAGAGAGAACAATGAAATTCACCTTACACAACACTTCGGGTGCCGCCCGTCGCGGCACGCTGGATCTTGCGCACGGCAAGCTGGAGACGCCGGCCTTCATGCCGGTCGGCACTTATGGTACGGTCAAGGCGATGTCGCCGCTGGAACTGAAGGACATGGGCGCGCAGATCGTGCTCGGCAATACCTTCCATCTGTGGCTGCGCCCGGGGCTGGAGGTGATCGCCGCCCATGGCGGCCTGCATCGTTTCATGGGCTGGGACAGGCCCATCCTTACCGACTCGGGCGGTTTCCAGGTTTTCAGCCTCGGACCGCTGCGCAAGATCACCGGCGGCGGGGTGGAATTCAAATCGCCGGTCAATGGCGACAAATGCTTCCTCTCGCCGGAAGAGTCGATGCGCATCCAGCGCGTGCTGAATTCCGATATCGTCATGATTTTCGACGAATGCACGCCCTATCCGGCAGACGAGAAGGTGGCTGGGGAATCCATGCGCATGTCGCTGAGCTGGGCGGAACGCAGCAAACGGGCGCATGAGGGTAATTCCAATGCGCTGTTCGGCATCGTGCAGGGCGGCATGCATGAACATCTGCGCGACGAATCGCTGCGCGGGTTGATGGATATCGGCTTCGACGGTTTCGCCATCGGCGGTCTGTCAGTGGGCGAGCCCAAAGAGGATATGCTGCGCATCCTGCAGCATACCGCGCCACAATTGCCGCAGGACAAGCCGCGCTACCTGATGGGCGTGGGGACGCCGGAAGACCTGGTGGATGCGGTGGGGCATGGCATCGACATGTTCGATTGCGTGATGCCCACGCGCAATGCGCGCAATGGCCATCTGTTCACGCGTTTCGGCGACGTGCGCATCAAGAATGCGCAATACCGGCTGGATACCCGGCCGCTGGATGCGGATTGCACGTGTTATACCTGCCGGAATTTCAGCCGCGCCTATCTGCATCACCTGCATCGTCTCAACGAAATACTCGGTGCGCGGCTGAACTCCATCCACAACCTGCATTACTACCAGGAGTTGATGGCAAACATTCGAGCGGCTATCGAACACGGCCGGTTTGCTGAATTCGCGGTCGGCTTCCGTCGGGCGCGGGCCGGTTTGTAGCTCTCCTGCGCTTGGCGGGTGCGTAGCAAGACAGTCATGTCTTCCGTGATAGAATGCCCGCCTTTGATTTTTGAACCCTATTTTTCGACAGGAGTGGTTATGATTTCTATCAGCGAGATGTTCATCAGCAACGCTTATGCGGACGGCGCAGCGGCGGCCCCGCAAGGCGGGGACCTCATGCAGTTCCTGCCTCTGGTCGCCCTGCTGGCCGTTTTCTATTTCCTCATCCTGCGTCCGCAGCAAAAGCGCGTCAAAGAGCAAAAGGCCATGATAGAGGCGTTGCAGAAGGGGGATGAAGTCGCCACCGTCGGCGGCGTGCTCGGGAAAGTCGTCAAGGTCGGCGAAGACAACGTGGCGATCGAGATCGCCGATAACGTCGTGGTCCAGGTGCAGAAAGCGGCAGTGCAGAACGTCCTGCCCAAGGGTACGATCAAGTCGATCTGAATCATTTCAACCATGCCGCAAATCAAGGTGTCGCAATGAACCGCTATCCGCTGTGGAAGAACCTGCTGGTATTGGCCGTACTGATGCTGGGCCTGGTGTATGCCTTGCCCAATCTGTATGGCGAAGCGCCGGCGGTGCAAGTGCTGCCGTTGCGTTCCAATCTGAAGGCTGACGCGGCCCTGATGGCGCGGGTGGAAACGGCGCTGAAGACGGCGCAATTGAATCCGCAAGCGATGTCGCTGGACGCCACCAGCGTCAAGGCGCGCTTCAACGACACTGATACTCAGATCAAGGCGAAAGATCTCCTGCATGCCCAGCTTGGCGACGACTATATGGTGGCGCTCAACCTGCTGGCACGCTCGCCGCAATGGCTGGCCGACCTGAATGCCTTGCCGATGTACCTCGGTCTGGACTTGCGCGGGGGGGTGCACTTTCTGCTGCAGATCGACATGAGGGCGGCGCTGGACAAAGCGCTGGAATCGGCCTCCAGCGATATTCGCAGCACTTTGCGTGAGGCGAACATTCCTTATTCGGGCGTCACCCGCGATGCCGGTTCGATCACCACCCGATTCCGCGATGCAGGAGCGCGCGGCAAAGGCGAGGATGAACTCAAGCAGCATTTCGGCGGGCTGGAATTCAGCGCACGCGAGGAAGGCGGCGAATACCTGCTGCTCGCTCATCTCAAACAGCAAGAGCAGATTCGGATACAGGAGTCGGCCGTGCAGCAGAACCTGGTGACATTGCGCAACCGCGTGAATGAACTGGGTGTGGCCGAGCCGGTGATCCAGCAACAAGGAGCCGACCGCATCGTGGTGCAGTTGCCGGGCGTGCAGGATACCGCGCGCGCCAAGGATATCCTGGGGCGTACCGCCACGCTGGAAGTGCGTCTGGTGGATGACGAGCACCATTATGCCGAGGGCGGGATCATTCCATTCGGCACCGAGGTCTTCAAGGATCGCGACGGCACCCCGCTGCTGGTGAAGAAATCCGTGATCCTGACCGGCGAGCGCATCAACGATGCTCAACCCGGTTTTGACAGCCGCAGCAACGAACCTGCCGTGCATATCAATCTGGATGCGGTCGGTGCGCGCAAGTTCAAGGAAGCGACGCGCGAGAACGTGGGCAAGCGCATGGCCATCATCCTGTTCGAGAAGGGGAAGGGTGAGATCGTCACTGCGCCGGTGATCCGCGAAGAGATCGGCGGCGGCCGTGTGCAGATCAGCGGCAAGATGAACACCGAGGAGGCGAAGGATACTTCGTTGCTGCTGCGTGCCGGTGCGCTGGCCGCGCCGATGGAGATCGTCGAGGAGCGTACCGTCGGCCCGAGCCTGGGGGCGGACAATATCAAACGCGGTTTCGATTCCACCAAGATCGGTTTCATCGCCATCGCCGCATTCATGATCGTCTATTACCTGATGTTCGGTACGGTG
>JAJXTJ010000100.1 GCA_021783895.1 Pseudomonadota bacterium
GCATCGGCACATCTTGGCCGACCTCAAACCGCGCCTGCGATCCGGAGCGAACACGCGTCGAAGGAGACGTAATCACCTTGAAGCGGCTGTCAGTCGCCAGCACAGACGCAATCGCGGAGAAATCTGCTGTTTTGAGCGACAACACCGAATCAAGCGCCGCAGCAGGACCGAAGGACAACCCGAGCTTACCCTTGAGAAGCGATGCGGCCAACGTGAAGGCACTCCCATCGTCAGCACCAGTTTGAACTTCATAGACCACAGCGCGAACCATTACTTCGCCTGTCGGAATGTCCACCTTCGGCAAAAGCGTCTGCAACAGCTTGACCTCCTTCGGTGACCCCTGAAAAACCAGCGTATCCGAAGCGCGATCAATAGCAGCCGCCGCAGAGGTCGAGGGAACCGATTGAACCGGCGCCGCAGCGCCCGGCGACGCCCGCACTAGACGCTTGACCGTGAAAAAACCCTTGAAAAGAGGCCCCAGGAGATCGGCGAGGTAGGAACCATCACGGTAAGCCACCCGGTACACAAAGACCTGGCTTGCCGGTTCAACTGGAACAGCTTGAGGTTTCGGCTTTATGTAATCGACACTACCAAGCCGCGCAACCTCGTAGCCCATGGCATCAAGAAAAGCCACAAGGAAGGGCTTTATTTGCCCCTTGGCGCTCTCGTAGCGAAACGACACAGGCCGACTATCAGCCAGCACAGCAGGATCGAGCACGTAGGCGCTTTTGATCGCCTCCGAATAGATCAGATTGACCACTTGCGATACCGGCTCGCCCACGAGCTCGAACTTGACAGGAGAAGCCTGTGCAACCGGAGCAGCAACAGCTACCCCCATAGTCAGAGAAAACAAGGCAATCAACAAGCGAATCATTTGCGAACACCAGGCGAAAAAGGTGAAGGCGTTGAAGCAGCAGAGCTCGGCGCCGACACCGCTACAACGCCGCCATGGCCCTGCTCAGAAGAAGAACTAGCAGGAGTAGAAGGAGCAGAAAGCTGCTTTGGAATCTGCCCAGAAAAAACCGTAACACGTTGACCATCGACAACACCAATTCGAGCCATGCCATCAAGCTGGAAATTCGACGGCGATTCGAGACGCAGCCGCCCCGACGAATCAGAAAGCAGCACCTGGCCAACCCCACCGACCATCATGTAACCAGCCACACGCCAATCACTTGAGAATGATGACGAAGCCGACCCGCCGGCAACAGCCGCAACACCAGGCGCACCAGGCTTACCGTTCGTTACCTGCTTTTCCTTCGCAGGAACGACAGGATGAAAGAACCGCCAGACAGAATGAACCGAAAACCCGGCCACAAGCAACATAAGAGCAAGTTTGATCCATAGAAATTTGTTCGTAAAAATATTCTGCCGAGAATCGGCATTCACCATCTTGCCTTCCGCCCCGCCCTTGAAGCTGGAATAAAGCGGAAACACAGCTTTGTCATAACGACGCACCCAATTGCCTATCAGCGTGCCCTTAACCATCTTCGAGCCTTCCCACATCTGCACAGAATAAGTACCGCTCATGCCTAGCGATACCTTTTTGTGCGTACGAAACGAGAAGGCCACCACGTTCTTGACGAACCGATTCAGCGTGCCCATGTCCTGAACCATCAGAACCAGGTCACAGGCAACACCGCTTTCCGGATGCGTGAAATGGCCGTGCTCAAGAAAAAAGCTTTTGTGATTCTTGAGCAGCTTGGAATCGGAACCCCAGAAGCGCCACGCTTCATCAATCGCCACCAGATCGCCAGGCTGCACCCGCGTATCGGTATGAGAAGACTTGGCGTCATCGTAGTACGGGAAAAAATCGGGCTTGAAAACATCCTCGTTCGTTACATGAACAACATGCCCCAGTTTATCCAAACTGATCTTTTTCTTCTCCGAGACATAGGCGCGCACCAAGTCATCGCTAATGCCATCAACATTCGTCACTACGCGGCGACCTTGAAGGATCGCCTCGCAGATTGGATTGCTCACGACCTCGTAGCTCTTACCCGAACGCTGAAGGCCTGTATAGACGTTAATCGGCATCGCCGTATCCCGAATCAAGAAGGGCTAAAACGGCCACATATAGACGTCAAACGATGCCAGCGCGATTACTAGAAAAATGCAGAAAAGTAAACCGCCACGTGTACCGCAAAGTTCGTTGAACATTTTTAACCCCTTAGCCAATAATCGGAATACGACGAATGACAAACCGCGTCACCCAAGCGGACAATAGAATCGGAATACCAACACTGACATTGAACAGATCGAGGAAGTACCACACCGCCGAAGGAATCCCGCCAAGCGAACCACTTAACGCTGCGCCAGTCGGTAGCATCCCGGCGATCACGGAAATAAATTCCGTAGTGATGAAAAACAACGCGAAAAAAACAACGAACTTGACCAGTACGGAACGAAGAATGAATGCAAGAGCCGACCAGAGAGCAGAAAGAACAATGCCGAACATGATTCCCCCTTATGCAGCAAGAATAATGAATAAGCCAATCACCGACCAAACAAATGCCATCACAGCATAAAGAGTAGGCCTAACCGCTTCGAGTAAAGTGCAATGCTCATCGAGCACAAGCGTTTTCCCGAAAAGAGTCATCGTCGGCTTTGGACACTCCGAAGAATGCGAAGGCACCACGAAAGATTTCAGATCAGGAAAAAGATTCAGTATCGGACTCAAGATCATCTGAGCAGTTGGCGTCGCTTCAAGGTTCGGCGCCCCGATTCCTGGATCAGCACCAAGATTAACTTGAGCACTACCCGCAGGTGCAGCATTGATACCAGGACTAGCCACCGTTCCCGGCGCCACAGGTTGAGCCACAGCGCTCGTAGAAGGGTCGACAGCAGGCGCCAGCATGTCGCCGACACTGGGATAAGCAGAAGGGTTCGATGATTGAAACGCCTGAACGTCAGCAACAGTCACAGGGTTAGAATTTGAAAACGGAAGACCAGGATAATTCGGCTGAGCAGCCGCCGCTTGCCACGCATTATTCACCGCTTGCGCAACCAAAGCCGGATTAGCCGGCAATGTCATGTCTGAATCAGGGACTGAAGCAACAGCATCGGAAATGGATTGCGCCACAGGCGCGCTTGCACCAGTACTAGGAGCCGCGATGCACGAGGTCGTATACACTTGACCAGAAGCACACGTTGCAGAAGCACCTGACGAAAAATAAGTTGATCCAATGTTGCCCGCCTGCGGATTGCCATTTGCCTCCACGTAAAATAAATCCTGCGTCGCGGTCGGATACCCAGCATACTCAGCACCAAGCGTCTCAGGCGCATATTGCGGATAAGCTGCATTGGCCAATAAAAGAGCTTCAGCACAAGCCGATGACGAAGATGCACTCTCGACAAAAACACCGCCACCGCTACAGCCCCAATACGGACCACCAAGGCTCATAGAACCAGACAAAGAAGATCCAGAAGTCACCGTACCATCACTATTAAAATACCATTGCGTAAGCGCACCGATCCCAAGTGCAACAGCACCAGCAGCAACAGCACCGATGGCAATCGTCGCCCAAAGCGGAAGACCCGCAGCTACCGCAAGGCCAGACGCGACACCCGTAAGTGCCGTGCCGATCGCGCTTTCAGTCGCTACAAAACGCGGATCGTTCGAAGCAAACCCCTCCGAAGCCACCTTCTCAGCGACAATCCCCGCCATTGCATTGCCGAATTTCGGCGAGTACGCAGGCAACGTAGCGGTCATGCCACGTAAGGGCACCAAAACGATCAATAGGGCGAGGATCATTCGCTTCATGTCTTCAGTCCTTGGATAACAGCCCAGGCGCAGATCAAGCCCCAGACAAACATTAAGGCGTACCACAGATCATTTGTTGTCATTACGCCACCTCGAAAAAAAGGGGGGAAGCCGAAAATCATTCCCCCCACGGTCCAAAGTCGAGAGGGTTACTTCTTGAGCATCGCCAGACCGATCTGGGCACCCTTGACGGCAACGTAGACCACGGCCAGCATGCCAGCAATGGCAAGCACAGCAGTGACGACGGTCGAAAAATCCACAGCCGTGGTCAGAGCGGTAAGATCAGGGCCAGTAGCGAATGCAGACAGAGGCGCCACACAAATGAGAACACCAGCGATTTTCTTCAGCATTTTTCAACTCCTTTTTTCATATGGCCCCCGGTGTCAAGAGGGACAGGGGTTGATCTCGCTATATTGCGATGAGATGAAGCAGGCAAATGTCGGAGCGGAAACGCGACGCGCAGGCCGGTGTGTCGACGATGGATCAAGCTCATATCCGCGGATTGGTTACCGCCGTTCATCTTTCCGTCGCGGGGCTGCCTCGCTCTTAGCTCGGGGATCGTGTGTAGCTGCACGCCCATTAAAAAATCACGAGGATTCCCCTCATCGCGCCTGGCATCGCGTTACCGATCAGACAACTGCCTCTATGTGGTGTGAGCCTTTCCTCCTCATGGCTTGGTTACAGGAAAGTGCAGGGTTTTCCACGGGCGGCCGTCAGCGCGCTTCTATCGCTGGCGGACGGCCGGCGGTGGGAAACCCGTGTTCATTGCTCGGAAGGGTCAGTGGGTCCGCTGGGCGTACGCGCCTGGCGATGTCCCAAACGAATCCAACCAACTCCCGGGCGATGGCAGCACAGGTCTTGTTCTGATGCATCCCACGATACCGGAGCTTGCGGAAACGATGGCAGAGGCGGGCTTGGGCTTTCCAGGCAATTTCGGTAACGGCGGCCGGCTGGCCCTCTTGCCGGGTTTCGATTTCGCGGCTGAGCTTGGCGGGATGCCGATAGTTCCAGGCAGACTCGATCAGTACCCTACGGACGCGGCTGTTTCCGGTGCGTGTAAGCGAACCACGTTGGTGACTGTTGCCACTGGAGAACTCCGAAGGAACCAGGCCCAGGTAGCTCATAAGTTGCCGCGGATGCTCGAAGCGACGCAAGTCGCCAACCTCGGCAACGATCGTCATGGCGGTAAGAAAGTCGACGCCACGCAAGCTCATCAGCGCCTTCACGACTGGACGCCAACGCCAAGTGTCAAATGCCTGCCGGATAGCAGCTTCAAGCCGCTGAACCCTTTCGGCTGCCGACTGCACAGCCAGGCGGTATTCGGTGAAGACAATCCGATGGTTCTGATCGTCGAATCGGAGATCAGACAGAAATCGCAGGAACTTCTGTGTCCAGCCGCGACCTTCGCGATAGGGCTTGCCCAACCGCAGGAGCATTGCCATCAATTGCTGGCGAGCGCACCTTTGCGCCTTGACTGCGTCGTCGCGTGCCCGCATCAGGTCGCGCACGGCCTCATCGGAAGGATCTGGGACGGTGACAGCAACCAGTTCGGCGGAGCGGTGCATACGGGCCAAGAGCAGCGCGTCGCGCCGATCCGTCTTGATGCGGTCAGCAGGCCGGCGCGGCACCCGCGATGGCGCCACTACCGCGCAGTTGTATCCTCTGGAGATCAAATCTCGAGCCAACCCGTAGCCGCACGGTCCTGCTTCATACGCAATCGCCAACTCGGATGGAGCGCAGTTCGATCGGGACAACGCCTTCATCACTTGGAATACGCTGTGCCTGGTGGTACCGATGAAACGTGGCTCCTCTCGCGAATTGGCTGGCGCCGCGGCAATGGCAATCGAATCCTTGTGCACATCAAGGCAAATGAAGAATCTGTTAGTCTT
>JAJXTJ010000101.1 GCA_021783895.1 Pseudomonadota bacterium
CATGTCCCTCGAACATTCGCGCGAAGATATCTTCCGTGCTTTCCTAGAAGGTGTGGCGCTGAATACGCGCTGGATGCTGGAGCCGTTCGCGCGCTTGCTCGGACGCGACGTCGGCACGATCACCGCCGTCGGCGGAGGCGCGCAGTCGGACGTGTGGTGCCAGATCATGGCCGACGTCACCGGTCAGCCGATACGGCAACTCGAAAGTCCGATACAAGCCAACGCCATCGGCGCGGCCTTCATCGCCGGAGTGGGTATGGGCGCTTTGCGCTTCACCGACTTGGGCCATCTGCGACGTGCTCGCCACACATACGAGCCATCCGGCGCATTACGTCGTCTCTATGACGACAAATTTGAAACCTTCAAAGAGGTGCGCACGCGGCTGGCACCGCTTTACCACCGACTCAACAAGCCGCAAAAGGGGCACCTATGAACACGTTAAAGATTCGCCAGACCATCGTTGATCTGTGCGTCGAATTATCGCGGCGCGGCTATCTGGCCGGTACCGGCGGCAACGTTGCGTTGCGTGTGGATGCCGAACATTTTGCCGTCACTCCCTCGGCTACGGACTACCTGACTATTAGCGCCGCCGACATCTGCGTCGTGCGCCTGTCGGATCTGGAATGCATCAAAGGCGAACGGGCACCCTCGGTAGAGACCGGTCTGCACGCCCGCGTCTTGCGCCGCCGCTCCAATGTGCAATGCAGCATCCACACCCACCAGCCAGTCGCGAGCGCCTGCGCTCTGCTGGGAGAATCGCTGGTCGTTGATGACCCCCAAGCGCGCGCTGTCATCGGCCGACGCGTGCCACTGATCGGTTATATGCCTTCCGGCACCAATCTTCTGGCAGGCATGGTTGAACGTGCAATCGATCCGTACATAAACGCCTATCTCATGCGCAACCACGGCGTGCTGTGCTGCGGGGCGAGCCTCGAAGCCGCCGTGCAAGCTGTCGAGGAACTTGAGCGCGTGGTGTATCGGCACCTGTTCACCCGTATTTCCGTCCGCGCGGCTGCTGAACCCAAGCGGGCGGCAGCATTGCAGCGCGTGCTCGCGGCGGCAGAGCTCACATAACGAATCTGCCTTAACAGTCCTTTACAAACACAGACTCTCCAACCAACTCGGTAAATCATCATGAATGCAAACTCAAACCAGAATATGAATCCCCAATCCGCCATCTCGGAATGGCCCGATGTAGACGCGCTCACCGTCAAGTTCCGCGAACTCGTCGGCCAGCCCATGCGCCCGATCAAGCCCGAGAACATGAAAACCGTCCTGCGCTATTTCGACGAACGCTGCCAGGGTTCAAAACGTCTTTCCGAAGCGGCCAAGAAAGTGATTCCCGGCGGCGTGCAGCACAACCTCGCCTTCAATTATCCTTTCCCTCTGGCCATGTCCCAGGCGCACGGTGCGCACCTCACCGACGTGGACGGCAACCGCTACATCGACTTCCTGCAGGCAGGCGGCCCCACCTTGCTGGGTTCCAACCCGCCGGCCCTGCGGCAGAAGGTGAACGAAGTGCTGGAGCAGTGCGGCCCCGTCACCGGCCTGCTGCACGAATACGAAGTGAAGCTGGCGGAACTGGTGTGCCAGACCATGCCCGGCGTGGAAATGCTGCGCCTGCTCGGTTCCGGCACGGAAGCGGTGATGGGCGCCATCCGTCTCGCCCGCGCTTACACCAACAAAAAATGGCTTATCAAAGTCGGCGGTGCTTACCACGGCTGGAGCGACCAGATGGTCTACGGCATGCGTCTGCCCAGCACCGGACGCATGGAAGCCATCGGCATTCCCACCGGCTCCACCGCCTATACCCAGGAATGCAATCCCAACGACCTCGACGCCCTGCGCCGCAAGCTGCAACTGAACCGCCTGCGCGGCGGCACCGCTGCAGTTCTGCTGGAACCACTCGGCCCCGAGAGCGGTACCCGTCCCGTGCAACGGGATTACAACAAGCAGGTGCGCGCACTGTGCGACGAATTCGGTGCGCTGATGATTTTCGACGAAGTAGTCACCGGCTTTCGCATGGGTCCCGGTGGCGCGCAGGCCTACTTTAACGTCAAGCCCGACATCACCGTGCTGGGCAAATGCCTCGCTGGCGGCTACCCCATGGCCGGCGCCATCGGCGGACGCCGCGACATCATGATGATGCTGGTAGGCGGCATCGGCACCAACGCCAAGCGCGCCTTCGTCGGTGGCACTTTGTCGGCCAACCCGTTGTCTTGCGTGGCAGGTTATTACGCCCTCAAGGAAGCAATGGATACCGATGCCGCCGTGAAAGCGGGCCGCGCCGGAGATCGCATGCGCAAGGGCTTGGAGCAAATCATCGAGCACCTGCGCCTGCCGTACGTAGTCTACAACATGGGCTCCATCGTTCACTTGCAGACATCGGGGGTTTTGCTGCTCGACACCAGCAACCTGTACAAGCTGTGGAAGGTGAAGAACGAGGCCAAGGCACGCAAACACATGATGGAAGGAATGGGCGCTGCCTACTCTGCCCACGGCCTTATTACGTTGGCAGGCAGCCGCATTTACACGAGCCTGGCCGACACCGACGCAATCGTCGACGAAGCGCTCAACCGTTTCGAAGATGTGTTCAAGTTGGTGTAAACCATGAGTCTCCAAGACGACATGAAATTCAAATGGCTGGCCACGCGAGATCGCCTGGTTGCCAAGGGTCTGCTCGGCAACGTGGATGACTCCTTGTCAGTGCGTTGTCCGGCTGCGGCGTTAATGTGGCTGGGGGCGGTGGCCGATGTCGAACCGAAACTGGTGCAGTGGAGCGAACCGCCCGCAAGCGAAATGGCAGCTGTGCATGCCAGGATTTATGCTTGCCGCAGCGATGTCGGCGCCATTGCCTGGGGCGGCGGGCCGCTCGGCACCTGCCTCGCGGATTTCGGCGGCCTACTGCCGCAAGTGTTCGATGAGCAAGCCCGCCACATCGGCCCCATGGCACCCGCTGTCGCGCAGTACGTGGAGATCGAGAGCGCGTTGCACAAGGGCGGCAACGCGCTGATCTGGCGCGGCCTCCCTCTATGTCTGGGAATAACGAGCACACGCATGGCACTGAACGCGGAACTGTTTGAAAAATGCGCGAAGGCTTATGTGCTGGCGGCAGCCACGGGAGGGCGTGTCAAAAAGTTGCCCTGGCTGGTGCGTTACATCGCCAATTCTCGGCTATATAAAGACGAGCGCCGCGCGAGGGAAGCGTTCGGGCGCGGTGAATTACCGATAGAGAGTCGCGGTTATTGATGAGGTTTCCATAATTGGCGACAACACGCGAAATCTGCTACCTCGTCATTCCGACGAAGGCCGGAATCCAGCGGGTTTGTTCAACATGCTTTTAGCTTTTGTCCCGCGCTGCGGAAGTATTTTTCTGACTGGATTCCGGCCTTCGCCGGATAACCATCGACTAAGCTGGCGTTGTTTGCCAGCTTAGTCGAATGGCTAGTAGTTCTATCAATGACGGTAGTTCACAAATTTTGCGTAATGAATTAGGGAAAGATCAATAGAAGTATTTGCGGACCAAAATAAAACAAGAAGGAGGAGCTCCAGCATGCAACCCGTTTCGTCGTCGCCGTATTCTTTCCGCCAGATCGCATCAGCCTTGCTGATCGGCTCCGTCGCCCTGCTCATACTGGGAGTCCAGCCCATCTTGTTGGGCGAGCTCGTCACTCTCCACGTCATCACCATGGAAGGGGTCGGCATCATCGCCATGGGCGAGATCGTCACTCTGGGACTGGGCGTGGCCTTGGGCGATGCACTGCTGCCGTTGTCCCGCTACCGGTCCATTACTGCTATCGCCGCACTGCTGGCAGCAGGTCTCGACATCGTCACGTGCTTCGCTGCGGGCGATCACCAGATGATCGTATTGCGGGCGGCTGCCGGTCTGGCGGAAGGTGTGCTGGTCTGGGTTGCCACCAGCGTAGTCGTTCGCAGTTACAAACCCGATCGCCTCGCTGCCATCTTCATGGTGGTGCAGACCCTGGCCCAAACCAGTGTTGCTGCAATGCTGGCTGCATGGATCGTTCCTGTTGCCGGTTGGAAGGGAGGTTTCCTGGTAATGGGACTGCTCACCGCACTCACCGCCATCCTTGCCTTACGCCTGCCCACCGGCCTCACACCGCTTACACCGCCGACCGATACGAAGTTCAAATGGTCGGCCGTCGCCGCATTGCCACTGCTCGTCGCCTTCCTGCAATTGGCAGCGCTAGGTTCGCTCTGGGCATATCTGGAACCTATCGGCCTTGACCGCGGCTTCGATGCGCAGGGCGTGCAAACCGTCATCTCGGAAGTCCTGTTCATGCAAATGGTGGGCGGTACCGTTGCCATCTGGCTGGTGCGGCGCCTCGGCATCGCCATCACGCTGCTCACGGGAGGCATGGTAATTGCCACCATCGCAGGCAGCATCTACATGTTGCCGAAAGGCGCTCATTTTGAATTCACTTTGCTCTGCGCCGTCTTTGGTTTTGCCTGGTTGTTCCTGATGCCATTCCATGTGGCCCTGGCATTCCGCGCCGACGCCAAAGGCCGGGTGGCCGTGCTCGTGCCTGCGGCGCAACTGCTGGGCTCGGCTTTCGGCCCGCTCATCGCGTCGCTGGTGGTGACGGGCGACGACGCAACACCGGTGCCTATTGTGAGCATATGTTTCGCCATGAGCATGGTTGTGCTGCTGCTATTCGCACGCAAACGCTGGATGCACTCGGAGCCCTTGCCTGAAGAAAGTTTCAGCGGCAAGGTGGTGCTGGTGGCTGGCGCCTCGTCCGGCATGGGTCGCGCCTTTGCCCTGCGGCTGGCCGGTGAAGGCGCGCGCATCGTCGTGACGGCAAGGCGCCGCGAGCGGCTGGATACGCTTGCCGCCGAGATAGAACGGCGCGGCGGCCGTTGCCTGGCCCTGGCCGCCGATGCGGAGAACCCCGACGATGCGGCACGTGTGGTCGCCTCAAGTGTGGAAAAATTCGGCCGCATCGACCTGGCTCTCCTCAACGTGGGCGGTGCACCGGCCATCGACTTGCGCAAGATGAATGCCCGCGAGGTCACGGCCTACATGCGTTCAAACTACGACACGGTTGTGAATTACCTGTTCCCCATACTTGAGCAGATGCGCAAACAACAAGACGGCATCGTGGCCCACACCAACTCGCTCGCGGGCTTCCTCGGCGTGCCGCTGCAGGGGCCTTACTCCGCAGCCAAGGGGGCGCTGCGTTTGCTGTTCGATACCTGCCGCATCGAGTTTGCTCCTTACGGCGTCCGCTTCGTTTCAATCTACCCCGGCTTCGTCGCCACGGAAGCCACGGCCAACGACGGCATGCCCGCGCCGCTGGAAATCTCCGAAGAGGCAGCGGTGGATCACATCGTGTTCGCGCTGCGCCATGAACGATCGGATTACATGTTCCCCTGGACGCTGCGTTGGCTGGTCAGATTGGCCGCCGTGCTGCCCAAACCGGTCACCAACTGGATTCTCCATTTTGAAGTTCCGTCACTAAAGGAGTAGATAACATGCAAACCGTACTTGTCACCGGAGGCTCCGGATTCGTGGCTTGCCACCTCGTTCAACAACTCCTCGATGCCGGCTATACAGTCCATACCACGGCCCGCAGCCTGTCCAACGAAAGCAAGCTGCG
>JAJXTJ010000102.1 GCA_021783895.1 Pseudomonadota bacterium
TATAGGACACACCGGAAGGAACGCGCAGGTTGTCTTCCAGGACATACACGGTACCGTCGCGGTCGCGCACCAAGTCGGTGCCGCAGATATGTGCCCAGACGCCAAAGCGGGGCGTCACACCGATGCACTGCGGCCTGAAATTGACCGAACCTTCCAGTACTTCACGCGGGAATACGCCATCCTTGACGATTTGTTGCTTGTTGTACAAGTCATTGATGAACAGATTGAGCGCGGTCAGCCGTTGCTTGAGTCCTTCCTGGATCGGGTCCCACTCGGTGCGGCTCATCACCCGCGGGATAACATCGAACGGCCATGCCCGGTCGATATTGCCCGCTTCGCTGTAAATGGTAAACGTGATACCCATCGCCATGATGTTCGCTTCCACCGCCTGGCGGCGCGCCAGCAATTCATTGGCATCCAGCGAATTGAGGTAATCAAACAAGGGTTGCGCCGCACAGCGCGGACGCAAGTTGGCATCAAACAGCTCATCGTAGGCCGTTATGCTTTTGTATTCCGACAGGGAAATTTCCATGATCTGTTCTTTATTCCATGTATTGAGCATTACTGAGCGAATACCGTGCCACGACCTGGACTTACAGCAGCAAATTTCCTTTTCCTTCTTATGAAGCACCCCGATTCATTTTGTGTTTTGCTCAGGCTTTATTAACTCGCTGGCCTTGCCGGCAGAACCTTCCATCATCGGTTCCGGCGCACGGCGCAGATCGAGCGTCATCGGATAATCGGGATTGCGTCCTTCGCGCCGTATATGTATCTCGCCCGGTGTGTGCCCGTGATTCCAGAAGCGCGCAACGCGCCGTGCCTCAGCTTCGTTGGCATTGACCGGGAAGGTGTCGTAGTTGCGCCCGCCGGGGTGGGCCACGTGATAGGTGCAGCCCCCGATGGACCGGGCGTTCCAGCTGTCCACCAGGTCGAACACCAGCGGTGCCTGCACGCCGATGGTCGGATGCAGGCCGGATGGCGGGCACCAGGCCCGATAGCGCACACCGGCCACATACTCGCCGCGCGTGCCGGTCGCCGTCAGTGGCAAAGGTCGGCCATTGCAGGTGAGGATGTGCCGGTTATCGTTCATGTGGCTGACCTTGATCTGCATGCGCTCGACCGAGGAATCGACATAACGTGCCGTGCCGCCCGCAGCGACTTCCTCGCCCAGTACATGCCACGGTTCGATCGCCTGGCGCAGTTCGATCTCGATACCGTGATAGGCCACCGTACCGAAACGCGGGAAGCGGAACTCCAGGAAAGGCGCGAACCATTCGAACTCGAAGGCATAGCCTGCCTGCTGCAAATCCAGCACGACATCGCGCATGTCCTGCGCCACGAAGTGCGGCAACATGTAACGGTCATGCAACCCGGTTCCCCAGCGCGTGAGATTACTGCGGTAAGGCGTTTGCCAGAATCGCGCAAGCAGCGCGCGCAACAGCAACATCTGCAACAGCGACATTTGCGCGTGCGGCGGCATTTCGAAACCTCGGAATTCAAGCAATCCCAAACGTCCTGTCGTGCTGTCGGGCGAATACAGTTTATCGATGCAGAATTCGGCACGATGCGTGTTGCCGGAAAGATCGACCAGCAGGTTGCGCAGCAATCGATCCACCAGCCACGGCTGCAGATTTTCCTCGCCCGGCTTCAAATGCGCAGTCATTTGCTGGAACGCGATCTCCAGCTCGTAGAGACTTTCGTGGCGTGCTTCGTCCACACGCGGCGCCTGGCTGGTCGGGCCGATGAACATGCCGGAGAACAGGTAGGACAGGGCGGGGTGGTGCTGCCAATAAGTGATCAGACTCATCAACACATCCGGCCGCCGCAAGCACGGCGAGTCTGCCGGAGTCGCTGCCCCTATGGTGACGTGGTTGCCCCCGCCCGTGCCGGTGTGGCGTCCATCGAGCATGAACTTTTCCGTGCCCAGCCTGGTCAGGCGCGCTTCCTCGTAGAGCGTCTGCGTGTTCTCCACCAACTGCGCCCAGGTGCTGACAGGATGAATGTTTACTTCGATCACGCCGGGATCGGGTGTGATGCGGAATTCTTTCAGCCTGGGATCGGGAGGCGGTGTGTATCCTTCCAGCCGCAATGACAACTTCAATGCGAAGGCACAGGCTTCTATTGCCGCGATGAGCGACACGAAATCTTCCAGCAAAGGCACAGGAGGCAAGAACACGCACAGCACACCCGCCCGCACTTCTGCACACAGGGCAGTGTGTACGATCTCTCGCGGATCGTAACCCTCTTTGCATGAACTGGCCGCAGCTTGCGGCTTCTTCTGCGCCGGTCTTGCATCGGGAGCGTCGTCGGTCGCATCGAAGGGATCGCGACCGAACTCCTCCTCCTTGTCTGCGGGAGCAACCCAGGGCAGCGAGGCAAGAGGCAGGCGCAGGCCCAGTGGCGAATCGCCCGCGATCAGATACAAATGTTCGCGCCGCAGAGGCCAGGGGCTGGAGCGAAAGCCCATCGCGAGCGCCGCTTTGGAAGCGCTCTTCTGCATCTTGGGCGGCAATGCCTTGAGTGGAAGAACATAACCCGTCGCTTCGCCCAGACCGCGTTCGATCAATTTTGCAAGCCGACGACGCTCATCGCTCTTTTTCAGGTCGGATTGGAGCGGGTCTAAGTTCTCGGGCCATTTCTGTTCCTGGTCGATGACCTGTGCCACATCTTCATACGCCGGTATCACGAAGCGCTCGTTCAACCCGAGTTCCAGGGTGAGACGCTGCATGAAACGCAGCGCATCCTCGGTCCTGTGGGCACCGTCCCCGTCTTGTGTGACCAGTAATGTGCGGTCGTTCCACAGCGGTTTTCCATCAGTGCGCCAGTAACAACCGAGAGCCCAGCGCGGCAGGGGTTCGCCCGGATACCATTTCCCCTGGCCGAAATGGAGCAGGGCACCCGGCACAAAGTGCCCTTGCAGGCGTTTGAGCAGTTCGCCCGCGAGTTCGCGCTTCTTGTCCGACAGGGCGGTAAAATTCCACTCCGGACCATCCATGTCGTCGATAGACACGAAGGTTGGCTCGCCGCCCATGGTGAGGCGCACGTCGTGCTTCACTAGCTCGGCATCGACCTGATGCCCGAGGTCGAGCACCGCCTGCCATTGCACTTCGGTATAGGGTTGCGTCACGCGCGGATCTTCATGGATGCGCGTCACTTGCATCGAAAAATCGAAATGCGTCTCGCACACTTCGGTGACGCCGATCACCGGTGCGGCCGAAGCCGGCATCGCCGTGCATGCCAGCGGAATATGGCCTTCGCCCGCCAGCAAGCCGGAAGTGGGATCTAGTCCGATCCACCCGGCGCCCGGAACATAGACTTCTGTCCACGCATGCAGATCGGTGAAGTCGTGGTCGGTGCCGGAAGGACCGTCGAGTGCCTTCACGTCGGCCTTCAGCTGGATCAGGTAACCCGAGGCAAAACGTGCGGCAAGGCCTAGGTGGCGCAGCGCCTGAACTAGCAGCCAGGCAGAGTCCCGGCATGAACCGCGTTTCAGCTCCAGGGTTTGTTCCGGTGTCTGCACGCCCGCCTCCAGGCGCACGATATAGCCCACATCATCCTTGATGCGCTGGTTGATGCCGACCAGCATATCGATGGTGCGCAGCGGCTTGCCAAGCAATTCCGTTTTCGTACGGTCGAGCCAGGCGGCCAGTAATGGGCTTGCAGGATCAGCTTCAAGGTACGGGCCGAGTTCGCGCTTCAATCCATCCGGATAATCGAAGGGAAAGTTCTCGGCGACTTCGTCGATGAAAAAATCGAAAGGATTGATGACCGTCATGTCGGCTACAAGATCGACCGTTATCTTCAACGATTCGGCTTTCTCCGGGAACACCAACCGGGCGATCCAGTTGCCGAAAGGATCCTGCTGCCAGTTCAGGAAGTGTCCGGCAGGTTCGACATTGAGCGAATAGCTGAGTATGGGGGTGCGGCTGTGTGCGGCCGGACGCAACCTGACTTCGTGCGGCCAGAGGTTGACCGCACGGTCAAAGGAGTAGCTTGTCTGGTGGTTGAGTGCAACACGGATGGTCATCGAACACTTTCAAGAGGGGATTATGGGTACCCCTCTCGTATAAGCACGAAGCACGCCAAGCCGATTCCGTGAACATTTCGTGCTTTTGGTTGATATGCACGCGAGAAACGCACGATTTCAGGGCGCAAGGTCAGTTGCTGGTGCGTCCCGCATCGTCGGAAGCTGAATCTTCTCTGATTCTCCAGGGTGACGTACTGAGCCGGTGTTCAGTATGAATTGAACAAGGAATTTTCCATCCGCGCCCAGTATGAAAATATCGGTTCGTACGGCATATACAGCGCTTATGGGGTTTTCAACCCTCCCTGCATACGCCTTTCGCTGATCTCTGCCGGTATCGTTTTTATGCCTGTTGCATTACACCGGCCTTGGCGAGGAATACGGAACCTTTTTTCGACCTGAGTCGCCCCGGGTTAGTAAGAGAGGTCGCCCGGAGGAGTTGCCGAATTGCCTGGTGGAGTAGACGTAACTTGTGGCGGCGTTGCAGGCATTATTTTCCAGCCCGTGGGGCAGCTTGGAACGTATGGATAATAGCTGTTGCTTGCCTGGCAGTAATACCAGTTCTGGGATGGCGGTTGCACGAGCGTGCCGGACTCCGAAAGCTGCGGTACGGCCATGACCGATGGAACGTAGGGATTCGGATATGGGTAGATCGGCGCAGGATAGAAATACCATGTGTCGGCAGCTATCCACCACCAGCCGAATATGCCGTCGTGAGCGACATGTCGCCAGCCTCCTTGCCGCCAGACCGACAGATGGCGATCCCCGAAATGGCGGATGTCGCGTTCACCTTCCCAGTGGCCGCGCCCGAAATGCAGGCCATGATGCCCTTCCCCTAAACCGTCGGCACGTCCTTGGCCTAAGCCTTCAGCACGCCCTTGGCCAAAACCTTCGCCGCGGCTCTGTCCAAAGCCTCCACCATAACCCTCGCCGAAACCTCCACTGCGGCCTCCTCCAAAATGTCCTTCTGCGAAAGCCGACAAAACAGCGGATAGAGTAACGGCAAGCAACATTGCGGTTGCGTGTTTTTTCATTGAGTCCTCCTTCCGAATACTTCGTGCGGCATAGATTTTCGGTTCCTTAGTCTTGACACTGGATTTCCTGACTCCCTCCAGATCCAACATGCTGTTAAGACTCTTGATCTTCTGATTAAGTTCTGAACCGCGAATACAGGGCTATCCCCTTGCGACGTCCTGATTATTGACAGGACATAGGCCGATCCTGTCCGGGCCACGCCAATCAGCTTTTTATCCGAACAATCAAGGTCGCCCTGACTGGGCTTGACCGGAAAAGTATTCCGGATCAGGCATTTTGATTTTTCGCGGCAACATGAATTACCGGCAGAATTGACAGCAGAACGTTCGTTCTGTATCTTTGCCGGTACTTGACTCATACCCGATGCGTCGTCATGACTTGCTTGGCAAGTGAGGGGTTCTGACCCAACGGGATTATTCGAAATTGAATTCGATTGCCTTGGAATGTGATTGATCTGATTAGTATTTTATTTGAGGAGATTTAGATGTCAGAGGTAAAGAAGGTTACATTGACGCCAGATGAGATTCGCACCGCCAGGAATGCG
>JAJXTJ010000103.1 GCA_021783895.1 Pseudomonadota bacterium
GTTCCCACTCGCAGGAGCTGTGGATCATCAAAGTGCTATTTCTGCTGGTTGATTTCATCGTCGCCTTTTTTGCCTATGCCATGTCGATACGCCTGGCCACGCATGTCCTGTTCATGATCAATGTTCCCCAGACCAGTTATATCGAATATCCCGAACTCTCGCATGAATGCGTCGCCAACCGCCTGATTCAGGCCGGCAACATGATCACACTGGGGATGCGCGCCTTCCTGTTCGCGATACCGCTGGTGTTCTGGCTGTTCGGCCCGGTATTTCTGTTCCTGGCCACGATCGGTCTCGTGATCACCCTGAAACGGCTCGACCGACATGAGGCGGCGAGTAACCGGCCATCCTCCTTGCCGTCAAGTGTCAGGGCTGTGCCGGACCGCGATAAAGGCAGCGTGCTTCCTCTGGTCTTTCCACAGGGCAAGAGTTCATGATTCTGGGCGCGATTTATGGCGCCGTATGCGGTTTGCAGGCAGGGTTCGCAGGTCAGGCTGTGGCGCGTCCCGACTACTACGGGCTTCCCATGGCGCGGCAAACTGGCCGCGTCGTGATCGGCGACGTGCTGCGGGGCGAATTTGCCATCGTCGGCGTTGAAACCACGGGGCGGAATGTGGCCAATGTCGAAATTATGGAAATCGCAGCGCTGCGTGTCGGCCCGGGTTTAGTGCAGGACGCAGCGTTCCATGTGCTGGTCAAGCCGGAGCTTGCTGTGTCGCCTGCGATCGCCCGGATGACCGGCATCAAGCAGTCGCAACTCGACCGCCAGGGGGTCGCCCTGCCCGACGCCATGCGCCAGCTGGCGGCGTTCGTGACCCGGCAACCGTTGTTCGCCCACAACGCACCCTTCGGCCAAAAAATGCTGGGGCAGGCGGCCATGCGGCACGGAGTTCGGTTCGACAACCCGTTCTACGACAGCATGCTGGTTGCCTGGTCTGCGTGGCCGGGGTTGCCGTCTTACCAACTCGCACAGCTGGCCGAACTCATTGGCCTAGAGTGCCAACCGGCGCATCGGGCTCTCACCACTGTCAATACGACCTTGGCGTTGTTGCGTGCGGCCAGCGAGTCGATTTGAAGTGCGCGTCCGCTGCTCAATGACCAATCTCATCAAGAATTAGTTTGACCGTGAAAAAATAGAATATTGATTGTAAAAACAATACGTCAAGTACTTCAAGCCCCCGGAATGGTTCGCTCTCGTTACTTGCCTCTCGCTATGCAGGTAAGTGAGTGGACGGGCAACTCGACCGAACCCGGCACCCGTTCCGGCGGGAGCCATCCGGTGTTCCGTGCCATCCATAGAGCTGTACTATTTCCCCAACCCCGCCTGTCCCAGATGACAGGCAATTTAACGAGGCATTATGATCGACGACCCTTACTTGGAATTCAAACGCGAAGAAATGATTCTGCGCGACTGGCTGGCGCTGGACCGCACGGATCTTGCCAATAAACGCACCTTCCTGGCCTACGGCCGGACCGCCATCTCCATGGCCGTGCTGGGCATCGCCTTCATCAAGTTGATCGGCCACGAGTTCTTCGAGATCAGCGGCTTCCTCCTGATTCTGTCCGGCATTGTCATTTTCTATGTCGGGTTGCGCGAATACAGCGCCAATATCAAACGCTTCAAGAAGCTGGTGGAAAAGGAGCGCGCCTTGGAGGAGCGTTTGCGCGAGGGGCATGTGCGCGAAATGCAGGCCGAGGAAGAAAGCCAGTTCGCCAGAAGTTAAATTATCCCCGTACTGGTGGCATCGGATGCCGCTTTTATCGATCTGATCCTGTTGGCATGTACAACGCGGGAAATCGTTTGCGCAATTGCTCCAGCTTGGGTTGGTCGTTGATGACGATATAGGGCTGGTAAGGGTGCAATGCCAGGTAATTCTGGTGATATGCCTCGGCGGGATAGAACTGTTGCAGCGGCACGACTTGCGTGACGATGGGCTTGGAAAAAGTGCGTGCGGCGGTGAGCTGCCGGATGGTATCTTGCGCCATTTTCTGCTGCTCGGCGCTGGTGAAAAAAATTGCCGACCGGTATTGGCTACCGGTATCCGGGCCTTGGCGGTTGAGCTCGGTGGGGTCGTGCGCCACGCTGAAAAACACTCGCAGCAGTTGCGGATAGGAAACCTGAGCTGGATTGAATCGGACGCGCACCGCTTCGGCATGTCCGGTATCGCCCTCGCTGACCCGTTCATAGTGCGCCGTGGCCGCGCTGCCGCCCGCATAGCCGGACACCACCTCAAACACTCCCTTGACGTGCTTGAACACCGCGTCCATCCCCCAGAAACAGCCGCCTGCGAATACCGCCGTTTGCTCGGCGGGTGCGGCTGTGGCGTTGGGTAGCGCGGCCAGGCCGAACATGAGAAACAACCCGCTGAGTAAACGTTTGATGGTGGGTGAAATCATTGGCGGTATCGCAAATCGCGCCGAAGAAACCGTAGGAGCACCGTTCGCGGTGCGAACCGCCGGAGCCAGATTCGGCCCGGCAAGCGGGCCTCCTACGAAATCGATGGATTGCCGTGTGTTTAATGAAAGCATGAGCCACTCCTTATGGCTAAAGTGAAACTCGCGAAGCGAGCCTTCGTTCCCCTCTCCCGCAGGCGAGGGGGGAGGGAAACGGACAAGGCGATTCGCCACGTCCGTCAGCCGAAGGTGAAGGCATAAGCCTCCAGCCCCGGCGAATCAGACTGGATTTCCAGCGCGCCGTTCTTCGGCGTTTTCTGGTCGATCAGTTCGTAGAGGGTGTTGCGCTCGATGGTCAGCGCGCCGCCGGGGGCGTCCTTGCCGGCATTGGGGCCGACGGCCTCGCCATTCAGCCGGATGGAGGCGTGGGCCGGCTTGCCGGTGGCCGTGCCCAGCACCAGGAACACCTTGCGCGCCTTGAAGTCGAGGCGCAGCGCCGCCCCCTTTTCTCCGGCGACGATTTTCTCTGCTTCCACTCGCCATTTGCCGCCCAGCGCCCATTGGCCTTTGGCAAGGGAATCCGGCAAGCGGTAAGCCCTTTCCGTGCCATGCGCGACAGCCGGCTTGCCGCCGAAGCTTTCCGCACGGGCATAGCCGAGATAGGTTTCCGGCGTCTGGTCGGGGGCGATGCCTGGCCCTTCAGCCTGGATGGTTTCAGCCTTGCTTTTCAGCCCGAGCAGGTAGCGGATATTGTTTTCCGTGACATCGTATTCGCCCTCGCCGAAATGCGTGTAAACAACCTTGCCGTCCCGGTCGATGAGGTAATGGGCAGGCCAGTAAAGGTTTTCGAAGTTATCCCAGGTGGAGAGATCGTTGTCCAGCGCCACCGGGTAGCGGATACCGTGCTGCACCAGCGCCGCCTTGACGTTGTCGATTTTTTTCTCGAATTCGAATTCAGGCGAGTGCACGCCGACGATCTCCAGCCCCTGGGCGCGGTATTTCCTGTCCCAGTCGGTGATGTAGGGCAGCGTGCGCACGCAGTTGATGCAGGAATAAGTCCAGAAATCGACCAGCACCACCTTGCCTTTCAGGCTCCGCATGGTGAGCGGCTTCGAGTTGAGCCAGGCCTCGATGCCCGCGAATTCCGGCGCGGGATAGGGCTTGTCGAGGCCTTGTTGCAAGGCCAGCTCGCTGGCCGCCGGCTGGGAAGTTTTGTTGGCGGAGAAAAATAGCGATTGCACATCCACGCCGGAGGCGATGTAGGCGACCGACAGCAGGATCAGCACGCCGAACCCGCGCCGCACCGCTTCGGCGTGGCGGGCGATGAACCCGAGTTTTTTCATGATCTTTCTCCCGGTCAGGGCAATGATCAGCATCGGAACGCCCGCGCCGATGGCGAATGAAACGATGATCAGGTCGCCGGCGAGGTCAGTCTGCTGGCGGATCACCTGCACCAGCACGGCGGCCAGGATCGGCCCCGCGCAAGGCGTCCACACCAGGCCGATCAGCGCGCCGATGAGGACGCCGCTGAGCAGCCCCTCCCCGCCGCGCGAGGCCAGCTGGTTGCCGAAGTTGGCCGCTCCCTGCGTCGCCGCGCTGAATTTGTCCGACAGCTTCGACGACAGCAGCACCAGGCCGAACAGGGCGAGCAGCACCAGCGAAGCGTTCTTGATGACATCGAGATCGATGCCCAGCGCCAGCACGATCTTGCGCGAAATCAGCGCAAACACGCTGAACGCCAGCACGAAACCGATGATGATGCCGTAAGGCCTGCGCCTGCCGCCCTCGACCGAAGCCGCCAGCACCAGCGGCAAAACCGGCAGGATGCAGGGCGAGACGATCAGCGCCAGCCCTTCGAGAAACGCCAATCCGATATCGATGATCATAGGTTTATCCTGAAAAATTCAGTTGAACCGCAGAGGACGCGGAGGACGCAGAGGGATTCAAAAGCGTGCCGAAAAAAGTACGTACCTGATGGGCGACTCAGTATATCTTGGCAAGACCTTGATCTTCCTCTGCGTCCTCCGCGTCCTCTGCGGTGAATCGATTTTTCAAATTGGCTATGCCTTGTCCGGAATAAACTTCAATGCCACGCCGTTGTTGCAGTACCTCAGCCCGGTAGGACGCGGCCCGTCATTGAACACATGGCCGTGGTGGCCGCCGCAGCGCGCGCAGTGGTATTCGGTGCGCGGCAGCACCAGCTTGTAGTCGGTTCTGGTCTCGACATGGCCGGGCAGCACATCGTAAAAACTCGGCCAGCCGGTGCCGCTGTCGAACTTGAATTTCGAAGGGAACAGCGCCAGCCCGCAAGCCACGCAGGCATACATGCCGCTGCGCTTTTCATGGTCGAGCGGGCTGGTGAAAGGCGGCTCGGTGCCCTCCTGGCGCAGCACGTCGTACTGCGCCGGCGTCAGCAGCTTTCGCCATTCCGCATCGGTCTTGCTGATTTTCGTTATGCGTTCCGCCGCCATGGCCTGTCCCTCCATAAAGAGCTGCGGCACGGCCAGGATGCCCGCCCCGCCGGTCGCCAGCTTGATGAATGTGCGTCTGTCCATGATCTTTTTCCTCGCCAGGATTCAGTATAGGTAAAGCGATGGTTTGTCGTTCTTGCTGAGGTATTCGGGGTGGGGCAGGGAAAGGTTACATCTTTACCGTGGCATGGCAGGACCTAGGCGGCGGACGATTTATGTGAGGAGAATGAAATAGGTAAAACCCTGTGGTAAAGTAGGGTTTTTACGGCTAATGTATCGGAATCCTGATGCTTGAACTAAATCAATCGAGTCCGACCCCATTGATACGCATTGATACTCCATTGATACTTCATTTCGCATTTTAGTAACAAGGGAGCGGCACATGATAATTAGAACCATATACTTATTCTTTATGCTTACCGGGTTGGCTGATGCGGCTCTTATAGTTGAGGACTATCCGCCAGCACCTACTACTAAAGCAACTGCTGTTAATTCTACGGCAAGTATGCCATTCCTGCCATTCTTTAGCGGCGTCAATAACAACGAAAAAAAAGCCGCCGCAAGAATTAATGAAATTCTATTTCTGCTAAAGGGTGGGCGCCCTCCATTTGTCGTAGTAGGCACGTGATGCCGGGACGCATTCGATATGTCGCGCCACCGCCACCATCATGGCGGTCTTGGCGCGAGTGTTGACGTGGCGCGTTGTTTTGGCGCCGCTCTTCTTGCCGGAGCTGTT
>JAJXTJ010000104.1 GCA_021783895.1 Pseudomonadota bacterium
GCTACGAGCAGGCCACGGCAACGAAAATCCTCAAGCCCAGCTTCATGCGCGTTGCGCCGCGCTGCCCGAATTTCGGCCTGTGCGGAGGCTGTTCCATGCAGCACATGGAGGCGGGGGCGCAGGTCGCCGCCAAGCAGCGCGTGCTGGAAGATAACCTGTGGCATATCGGCAAGGTGCGGGCGGAGGAAATGCTGCCCGCCATCTATGGCCCGCCCTGGGGTTACCGCCACCGGGCGAGGGTGTCGGTCAAATATGTGCGCAAGAAAGAGCGCGTCCTGGTCGGCTTCCACGAAAAACGCAGCAGTTACGTTGCCGACATGGAGACCTGCGAAGTGCTGCCACCGCGCATTTCCGTCCTGCTCATGCCGCTGCGCGCATTGGTCGAGCAGCTTTCCATCCGCGAGCGGTTGCCGCAGGTGGAAATGGCGCTGGGCCGGGATGTCGATGTGATGGTGCTGCGCATCATGGACCCGCTGAATGAGCAGGATGAAGCGTTGCTGAAAGCCTTCGCGGACCGGCATCGGGTTCAGTTCTTCCTGCAGTCCAAGGGCCCGGAGACGGTGCAGCCGTTTTATCCGCTGGATGCGCCGGAGCTCAACTACACGTTGCCGGATTTCGGCATCGTGATGCCGTTTAAACCCACCGAATTCACCCAGGTCAACCCGGATATCAACCGCGTCCTGGTGCGGCGCGCCATTAACCTGCTCGACCCCAGGCCGGGAGAGCGCATCGCCGACCTGTTCTGCGGGCTGGGCAATTTCAGCCTGCCGATTGCGCGGCGCGGCGCCGACGTGGTGGGGGTCGAAGGCAGCGCCTCCCTGGTGCGGCGTGCGCAGGCAAATGCCGAGGTCAACGGGCTATCGGCTCGGGCACGGTTTGTCGAGGCGAATCTGTTCGAGGCGGATGCGGTCAGTCTGAAAAAATTGGGGCATTTCGACAAAATGCTGATCGACCCGCCGCGCGACGGTGCGGCTGAAGTGATCAAGGCGCTGACGGAAGACGGGCCGCAGCGGATCGTCTACGTGTCATGCAGCCCGGCCACGCTGGCGCGCGATGCCGGAGTGCTGGTGCATGACAAGGGCTATGTGCTGAAAGCCGCCGGCGTGGTCAACATGTTCCCGCACACCGCGCACGTCGAATCCATCGCCCTGTTCGAGAAATAAACCGGGATGTCCATACATGCGTTGTAGGTCAGGCTTCAGCCTGCCAATACGCGAATTTCCTGATTCGCGACCGGGAGGTCGCTCCCACGTGTCGTTGTGACATGAAGAAAGGAAAAGGGCACATCGCTGTGCCCTTTTCCTTTTCTAAAGCCTGAAAAAACGCCTAGTTGCGTTCACCGGATAGCGCCATCAGAAGGGACAGCAGGTTGACGAACAGGTTGTAGATATCCAGGTAAATGGCCAGGGTGGCCATGACGTAGTTGGTTTCCCCGCCAGTGACGACTCGGCTCACATCGAACAGGATGAAGCCGGAGAAAATCAGCACGGCGATCGCGGAAATAGTCAGTTGCATCACCGGAATATGCAGGAACATGTTGGCGATCATGGCGACGATCAGCAGGATCAGCCCGATGAACAGGAACTTGCCCATGAAGCTGAAATCCTTCTTGGTCACCGTGGCAATGGTCGCCAGGGAGAAGAAGATCACGCCGGTGCCGCCTGCCGCTATTCCGACCAGTTGCGCGCCGTTTCTCAGATGCAGGGCGAGTTGCAGGATCGGTCCGAGCATCAGGCCCATGAAGAAGGTGAGGCCAAGCAGGAGAGCGACCCCGAGGCCGTTGTCGCGGTTTTTGCCGATACCCCAGAACAGGCCGAACATGACCGCCATCATGAAGACGAAGCCCATAATCGGGTTTTGCGCCATGAACGATAAATTCAGGTTGATGCCGATCGCCGCGCCGATTACCGTCGGAATCATGCTCAAGCCGAGCAGCATGTAGGTGTTGCGCAAAACCTTGTTGGCCGCAAGGGACAGTTCGGTTGCTTGTGACGTTATTCGCAGTTCAGGTTGCATCTTTAACTCCTAGTTACAAAATAGACATGGGTAAGACTACGCACTTCGGGGAAAAGTTTCAAGCACTGGTCAAGGCGAGCGGCAAACGGTATCATGGCGGCCATCGGAAGGTTGGCCGAGTGGTTTAAGGCAGCAGTCTTGAAAACTGCCGATCTGAAAGGATCCGTGAGTTCGAATCTCACACCTTCCGCCAGCACTCAATCAACTACGCACGAATTGTAGGAGTCAAGTGGAATGGGCACGCTTTTGTGCCCACACGAGGTCAGGTTCGTGCGTTGATGACCTTGGCCAGGACGTGCAGTTGAGCGACGAGATCATCCCGCAACGCCGTCAGCTCGGTCATGCGCACCCATGCTTCCCCTTGCCGTCCCGCTTGGTAAAGGGCGCAGAGGTCCCCGCCCACGGCGTGGATGCGCTGGTGCAGCGGGTCGATGGCCCGGAATTCGGCGATGCCGCCATAATGCAGCTGGCCGGAGCCTTGATACCAGCGCCCGAAGCGGCACTGATGGGGGTCCATGGGCGGCGGCGCCCAGCCGTCCGGGTTGTCGCCGCCAAAACAGGCTTGCAGTTTTTCGATCCAGATGCGGTGATCCATCTCGGCGCCGAGCAGCACGGCGTCATCCCGCGACCAGACGGCGGATGCCTGAGACCACGACGGATCGGGCTGCCATACATTGACCCAGCCGGGCAAGTCTGACGCAGGCATGGGCCGGGCAACGCCATATCCCTGGCCTTGGGAGCAGCCCAGATGGATCAGCGCGAGTCCTTGCTCCACCGTTTCCACGCCTTCGGCGATCACGCTGATACGAAAGGCCTTGGTCAGGCCGATGACGCCCTCGACGATGGACAGATCCTCCGTGTTGCCGAGCATGTCGCGCACGAAAGAGTTGTCGATCTTGATGAGGTCGACGGGCAGACGCTTGAGATAGGTGAGGGAAGAGTAGCCGGTGCCGAAGTCGTCTAGCGCGAAGGATACGCCAATGCGCTGGCAGGCCTCTATCAGACGGGATATATGTTCAATGTCGTCAATCGCCGCGCTCTCCAGCACCTCCAGTTCGAGCCGTTTCTCGGGGGTACCCGGGTGGCGGTCGAGCAGTCCCTTGAGGCGCTCGGCGAAGTCGATGCGAGCTAGGTGCGGCGGCGCGATGTTGACGGCAACTGGCAGGTCCAGCCCGATGGCGCGCCAGGCATCCATTTGGGAAAGTGCCTGGTCGATCACCCATTCGCCGACCAGGATTTCCAGCTCGCCACCTTCCATCGTCTGCAGGAACTCGGCAGGTTCGATCAGGCCGAGTTCCGGGTGGCGCCAGCGGATCAGGGCCTCGACGCCGATCACAGTTCCGGCGCGCATGTCCACCTTGGGCTGGTAGTAGAGGCAAAACTCCTCCGCAGCCAGCGCCGTCTCCAGCCGTTCCAGGGATTTGCGCCGTTTGTGCGCGGCGTGGTCGAGGAGCGGATCGAACAGGTGGTAGCGATTGCGCCCCGCCTCTTTGGCCGCATACATGGCCTGATCGGCGTGGCGCAGCAGGGTGTCTGCATCCGCCCCGTCGCCGGGAAAGAGCGTGGCGCCGATGCTGGCCGTGACCGTCAGCGTGGCGCCGTCGATGAAAATGGGCTGCGCCACGCTCTGCAATAACCGCGATAGGGTGATTTCTCCTTCCTCCACGTCGGTCAGGTTCGCCAGCAGCAGTACGAACTCGTCGCCGCCCAGCCGGGCCACAGTGTCGCCGCCACGCACCGTGTCGCGCAGACGCCCGGCGATTTTCTCCAGCAGGCGGTCGCCCGTGGCATGGCCCCAAGTGTCGTTGACCGGCTTGAAACTGTCGAGGTCGAGATAACACACCGCCAGATTTTCCCCGGTTCGCTCCGCCTGGGCCAGCGCCACCTTCATGCGGTCGGCGAGCAGAACCCGGTTGGGTAGCCCGGTGAGCGGATCGTAGTGCGCCATGCGCTGAAGTTGCGCTTCCTGCGCCTTGATCTGCGAAATATTTCTGAAGACCCCGATGTAGCGGGTCACCGTTCCTTCCTCGTCCTTTACTGCCACGATGGAAAGTTCCTCGGGATAAACTTCACCGTCCCTGTGACGGTTCCAGATTTCGCCGTGCCACTGTCCGGTATTCTCGATTTCCGACCACATGGCGGTATAGAAGTCGGTATCCTGGCGCCCGGAGGACAAGATGCGCGGCGTCTGTCCAATCGCTTCTTCACGGGGATAGCCGGTGATCCGGGTGAAGGCGGGGTTGACCTCGAGGATGCGTTGATCTCTGTCTGTAATGGTGACGCCGTTGAGGGCGTTTTCGAACACGCTGGCGGCAAGCTGGAGCTGGTCGAGCGTGCGCCGCGCCTCGGTCTGGTCGCGGAACGCCAGCACCGCACCGGTGATGCGGCCGTCCGGATGGCGGAGGGGCGCGGCGGAATCGGCGATGGGCCGTTCCTTGCCGTCACGGGCGATGAGCAGGGTATGATTAGCCAGCCCCACTACCACGCCTTCGCGCATCGCCCGCCCAATCGGGCACTCCACTTCCTCGCGCGTGGTCTCGTTGATAATGGGGAACACCTGCAGAATGGAGCGCCCCTTCGCTTCGGTGGCGGTCCAGCCAGTGAGCGCTTCGGCCACCGGGTTGATGAATTCCACCCGGCCTTCGATGTCAGCCGCGATTACACCGTCACCGATCGAGGAAAGCGTCACGGAGAGCCGTTCGGATTCCTCGCGTAATTCGGCATTCAGCTTGCGCTCGCGTCGGTCCCATAACCCCATCCCGATCAGGCCAAACAGCCAGATGCCGCCGTGACCGCCGATCAGCCATCGATTGTGTTGGCTCTCGTCTGCGGCAAAAGGCGCCAGCGAAACGCTGCTGCCGATGCCGCCGATAATATCACCCACGTTGTATCCCTGTTGCGCGTGGCACTTGAGGCATTCCTGGGCCACCACCAATGGCTGCATTACACGGATATGGGGCTTGCCGCCGATTTCTTGCACTTCCACCCGTTCCTTGCGTACCTGCTCGAAACCGTGCAATGCCTTGGCCTCCCAGGCATCCGGAGGGTTGATCGGGTTGATCGGCTTGAGGCTGGTAACGTGCGTGTGGACGCCGTATTCGCTGGGGAAATCCTGTTGCAACTGGCGCAGCATATAGGACGAATTCATCAGCGTGAGCTTGATGCCGGTGGTGGTTTCGACTATTTTTCCGGGGACGTGGAGATAGGGATTGGGTGGGGTGTGCTCGGTGATGGGTACATACACGCCGCCGTGCGAGGTGCCCCACAAGCGGAACGAGTTATCCTTGTTGATGGCGGCGCGGGCAGCGGCGGTGGCCGATGTTCGCACGGCATCCTTGACCTGTTTCAGGTTCCAGGCCAGCGAGCCGCCCACCAGCAGGCTCCAGACCACCGCAATGAAGGCAAATTTCAGCGAGGAAGCAAAGGGCTCAAGTCTTGGCATAATGGTTAGGGCAATCGACGGTAATCAGGCATGGCGGGAGTATCGAGTAATTCAACATTCGGCGCAATGCCCTGCGGGGATTGTCCTACGCAAGCTAATAAGTTGAGAGTTCCCCCGGCTATGCCGGGGTGGCAG